>JAEUJK010000724.1 GCA_016794735.1 Gemmatimonadota bacterium
GATCTTGATATCCGGGTGCGAGAGGAGGAACTCACCGATCGACGGATCGAGGGTGAAGCCGTGCACGCCATGGCCGGTGGTGTACACCATCATCGTGCTCGAGCCGTAGATGATGTACCCGGCGGCGACCTGGCGACGGCCGGGCTGGAGGACGTCCTCGAGTTCGCCGCGCACGCCACGGGTGATCTTCCGCATCACCGAGAAGATCGTCCCGACCGGCACGTTGACGTCGATGTTGGACGACCCGTCGAGCGGATCGAAGCACAACACGTAGTTGCCGCACTTGAACTGGTCGGGAATCGGGATGATCTCCGGCTCTTCCTCGGAGGCCATCGCGCACAACCGGCCGCCGTGGTCCATCGCCTTCACGATGGTCTCGTTCGCGAAGACATCGAGCTTCTGCTGGATCTCGCCCTGGACGTTTTCCGAGTCGAGGGCGCCGAGGATGTCGACGAGTCCCGCGCGCCGCACCTTGTTGGCGATCAGCTTGGCCGCCAGGGCGATGTCCTGCAGGATCCCGGACAGCTGGCCGGTGGCCTGGGGAAACATCCGCTCTTGCTCGATGATGAAGCGCTCGATCGTGACGACCGACGTCGCAGTGTGCTTGACCACGTTCAGGAATCCTCGTTCCAGGGAGAGCCGGTGACGCGTTGACCGAGCCGCCGGGCGGCGAATTGACGAGCGTCCACCTCGAAGCGATTCGCCGCGTACCCGCGCCGGGCCGATTCCCACCAGTACCGGAGCGGAAAAGCCCGAAGTGCCTCAAACTGCCGGACATGGGCGAGCTCGTGCAAGAGTAGTTCCGCGGTGGCGGCGGCCCCCCGCCCCAGAAAAACCGTCCGCCCGACGGTGATCCCGGCCACAGTGGCCTGACCGAGGAACCACCCGCCCAGTCGCGGGAGGAGTCCGCCCCGCCGGAGTCGCATCACGGCGAGCTCCGGGAATTCAGCGAGCAACGCGGGCGGCACCGGCTCCGGCCTGCCGACCACGAGCCGCGTCAGGGTTCTCGGTAACTCCATCGCCCCCATTCTGTCCGCACCTCCAGCGACAGGCCGTCCGTGCTGAGGACAATCGTCCCCTCGTCGTCCGTTCGCAACACATGGGCGCCGTGCGCGTCGAGCCGCTGCAACACCCCCGGCGAAGGATGCCCATAGTCGTTGTCGCGACCCACGGAGACCAGTGCCACCCGCGGCGAGACCGCATCCAGGAATGCCGGTGAGGTGCTGGAGTGGCTCCCGTGGTGCCCCACCTTCAGGACCGAGGCGGCGAGCTCACGTGGAGCATGGCCCAGCAACCAGGTCTCCTCGCCGAGCTCGGCATCACCGGTGAGCAGCCATCGCTGGCGGCCATGATCCACGCGAACCACCAGGCTCCCCTCGTTAGGATTGGACTGCGCCGCACCCCAGGCGCGCGCCGGTGCAAGCACGCGCAACACCACGCCGTCGATCACGAGCGAGTCCCCGGCCGCGAGGACGCCCCCCGGACGTCGCTCCCGCGCACGCCACTCGGCATACGCGCTCCCCGCAGGCGCTGGCCCCTCCCAGATCGAGTCCACCGCCAGGGGAGACAACAGCCCGGGCACGCCGCCGAAGTGGTCGAGGTGTGGGTGCGTGATCAGCTGGTGGACCACGTCTCCACCAAAGCGACGCAGGTACGGCGCAATGATGCGCTGCCCGGCATCACCACCTTCCCACGCCGGGCCGGCATCCACCAGCACCCAGCGCCCACGTGGCGTGCGGAGAGCCAGCGCATCACCCTGCCCCACGTCGATCACATGCAACTCCAGCCGGCCGTTCCCACGCGGCACCGCACGTCCCCACAACGCCCCAACGAGCCCAACGAGGGCCAGCGTCAGCCCGTGCCGCGTCCGCCGCATGGCCCCGGCGAGCACGAACCCCGTGGCGACCACCGTGAGTGAGGCTGCGGTCAACGCGTCCGGCGCCACCGAAAGCGTGCCGAGCGGGATCATCGCTCCCACTCGTGCGACGAGGTCGATCAGGGCCAGCGCCCC
>JAEUJK010000483.1 GCA_016794735.1 Gemmatimonadota bacterium
AGCGTGAGGAGCGGGGCCGGGCCCGGGATGCGGTCCGCGATCCCGGCGGGACTGCGGAAGATGCCGGACCCGATGGCCGATCCGACGACCACGGCAATGGCGCTCCACAGGCCCAGCCGGCGGGGCAGTTCGTTGGGCGACGAGGGGGGTGGATTCATGCGGCAATGGTATCCCGCCGCCTTTCCCGCCGTAAGTCAGTGCGTCCGACGCGACGCGCGTGGCGGACGGGGTCCTTAGCTTTCCCTGCCCATGTCGCCATCGCTCTCCCTGATCGTCTTCGTCGTCGCCGCCGCCCTCGCGGTGGTTGGCCAGCTCCTGGTGCTCCGGGACGGACTGGCCGGCCGAACCCCCGCCGCGGGTACCAGCGTCGGCGCGCGGGTGCGTGAGGCCCTCTGGATCACCATCCCGGCCCTCGTCCTCGGCCTGACGTTGTGGGGGACGTGGCGAGCGCTGCCCTCCCGCGAACGGGTCGCCACGCCGGTGCGCCCGGCCGGCGAGCCGGTCGCCACTCGGCCGGTCCCGGGGGTGCGCCTGTGAACCCGTCGACGATCTCGTCCGCGCCGTCGGAGTCACGGACCGCGCTGCAGGACTTCGTGTCGCTCACGAAGCCGAGGATCATCTCGCTGCTCCTCGTCACCACGGTGGCGCCGATGTTCGTGGCCGGCGATCCCACCTGGCAGCAGGTCCTCCTCGTCACCCTGGGCGGCTACCTCATGGCGGGCGGGGCGAACGCCGTGAACATGTACGTCGACCGCGACATCGACGACTCGATGGCCCGCACCCGCACCCGCCCGATCCCGAGCGGGCGCATGGGCGCGCGCGCCGTGCTCGCCTTTGGCGTGGCCATCGCCACGGCCGCAACCTGGCTGCTGGGGCGGTTCATCAACCCGCTCACGGCCGCACTCGCGTTAGGCGGGTTCTACTTCTACATCCTCGTCTACACGCGGTGGCTCAAGCGCACCACGCCGCAGAACATCGTGATCGGTGGCGCCGCCGGGGCCTTCCCGCCGCTGGTCGGGTGGGCGGCCGTCACCGGCCAGCTGGACCTGACCGCCGTCTACCTGTTCCTCATCATCTTCTTCTGGACGCCGCCGCACTTCTGGGCGCTCGCGTTGCTCAAGCAGGTCGACTACGGTCGCGCCGGCGTGCCGATGGCGCCACTCGTGTGGGGCGAGCGGGAGACGATGAACCAGATGCTCTGGTACACGTTCATCCTGCTCGGCCTCACGTTGTTGCCGGCCAGCTTCGGCGCGTTTGGCCTGGTGTATTTCGTGAGTGCGCTCGTCCTGGGCCTCATCCTCCTGTACGGCGTGCTCCGCATCCGGCGGGAAACGGTGTGGGCCAAACCGGCCTGGTGGGTGTACAAGTACTCGCTGCTTTACCTCGCCCTGCTCTTCGTGGCGATGGTGGCAGATCGCGCCCTCACCTGAGCTGACATGACCCCACCGTTGGCGTTCGACGAACCCGAGTTTCTCACCCTGCGCGTGGGCGGAAGCCCCACGACGGTCGAGCGCCTCATGTTGATCGGGCGCCCGCGCCAGGGAACGGTGCGCGTGCGGCAATGGACCTCGAACTCGTGGAACACCGAGGGCGAGGTGTTCGAGGTGGCCGCGGCCACGCTCCTCGCCGACATCCAGCGGGTGTACGACGCCCGTGAGCAGGTGAGCGAGGAGATGTACGGCATCCGTCGTTGGCTGACGGGCTAAAGGCCCGTCGCCCGCGCGTTGTACCTCGACACAGCCCCGGCCGTACCGGGGACCCTTCAGCCCCTGCGTGCCATGCGTGTCGCGTTCCTGCTCATCGCCTTCCCGCTCACCGTCGCTGCCCAGGGCACACCGTGGACGGTTCGCCCCGACCCGGGGAGCCGCGACAGCGTGTCCCACGTGACCATGCCGCCGGGCTGGCACATCACCACCGGCCCCGGAGCGCTCGTCTACGACGCCGCCAACACGGCCTCAGGTCGTTACTCGCTCGGGCTCGAGGTGCACCTGTTTCCCAAGGCGAGCAGTGAGGGATACGGCATCTTCCTCGGTGGCCGTGGACTCGAGGGACCGGACGCATCGTACGTCGCCGTGCTGATGCGCCGCGACGGCGCGCTGCAGGTGGCACGCGTCAACGGGACGCAGCGGACGCCGCTCCTCGACTGGACCCCGACGACAGCCATCAAGCCACACCCGGGCACCGACGATACGGCCCTCAACCTGCTGGCGGTGCGGGTCGACGCGGATTCCCTGCGCATCGACGCGAACGGGGCACGCATCGCGGCCCTTTCGCGAGGGGACCTCCCGGTGGACGGCACCTTCGGCATCCGGGTTGGCGCCGGGATCAACCTCCACGTCACCAACTACGACGTCACGCGGCGCCTCGCACCGGCCCCGCGTCGTCGTTAGGCGCCGTCAGAACCGTCCGCAGCCGCAGTTCCCGGGCCCGCACCCGGGGCCCGGCACCGGCAGCGCGCGATCCCCACTGGCCACCATCCCCATCCCGCCCGAGATGACGCGACGGATCGGCACGTGCCGCTCCGGGTGCATCTCCAGCGGGGCGTCGTTCATCCCCTGGCGAATCTCGAATCGCTCGGGGGATGAGGCGTCGGTGGGCAGGGTTTCGTAGACGTACGTCGGCATGGCGCGCTCGAACGGGGACGCCAACAAGCAAATCCTACCGCGGGCGCCGTTCAAGTAGGCGGAACACGACCACGCCGACGAGGAGCAGCACCGTGCCGAACGCCGAGGTGCGTGGCGCGGCGAGGTAGGCACTCGCCACACCGACAGCCGCGGCCGCGACGAAGAGCGCCGGCAGGACGGGGTATCCCGGCACGCGGTACGGCCGGTGCAACTCCGGGTGACGATGACGCAACACGAAGACACTGGCCGCGCCGAGCCCGAAGAAGATCCAGTCCGCGAACACCACGCCGCTCAACAGGTCGCCGATCTTGCCGCCACTCGCGAACAGCAGGACGAGGCTCCACACCCCGAGCAGGGTGATCGCCACGTGTGGCGTGCCGAACCGCGGATGGACCTGTGCGGCCGCGCGAAACAGCACGCCGTCGGCCGCCAGCGCGTAGGGAATGCGCGAGTTGGCGATGATCGCGACGTTGAGGAAGCCAAGGATCGACAACATCGCGGAGACGGCAATGAAGGTGCTCCCGAAGCCACCAACCATGCGTTGCATCGCGTCGGCCGCCACGGCGCTGGACGCCGCCAGGCCATCCCGGCCGAGGGTCCGCAGGTAGACGGCGTTCGCCCCGAGGTAGATCGCGACGACGATCGTGATGCCGGCCAGCAGCGCTCGGGGGATCACGCGCTGCGGATCCTTGATCTCACCGGCCACCATGTTGAGCTGCTGCCATCCCCCGATCGTGAACAACACGGCGACAAAGGCGGTGGCAAATCCCGAGAGCCGCGAGTCCGGGGGTGGTGGCGCGGATGGGGCGGGAAGCGGCGTCCCCAACGCCACCCACGCCACGACGCCCCCGGCGATCAGCACGGCCAGGGCGACGATCTTGGCCGCGGTGAGCACGTTGAGCACCGTCACGCCCGGGCGCAGGCCGAGGTAGTTCGTCACGCTCAGCACGATGATGGAGATCGCCGCGACCCCGATGCGTCCCCCCATCGCCTCGAGTGGGACAAACCGTTCGAGGTAGCCCGCGAACCCCATCGCGACCGCGGCGATGGCCCCCGATGCCACCAGCAGCACGGTCATCCAGCCATTCAGGAAGGCGGGAAGCCGGCCGAACGCCTCGCGGGTGTACACGTACGCGCCGCCGGCATCCGGCAGCATGGCCCCCAGCTCGGCGTAGGTCAGGGCCCCGGCGAAGGCCAGCAGCCCGCCCAGCACCCAGACCCCAAAGATCCATTGCGCGTCGGGCAGGGCCCGCGCGACCTCGGCCGGGGTGAAGAAGATCCCGCTGCCGATGATCCCACCAACCACCATGAGTGCACCGGTGCCGACGCCGATCTCGCGGCGCAGGGTGGTGCCTGGATCACGCGCGGGCTCCATGGCGCTAACATGCGCGCCATGGCCCCGACGTGGAAGGTGTGGCGTCAGACCACCAGCAAGTCGCGCTGGATCTCGCTGGGCGTGATCAACAGCTCGCGACCGTTGATGTAGCCATTCACCTCGGTGCGCATGCCGAGGTCGCCGGGGATGTAGATCCCGGGCTCGATCGAAAACCCAACGCCGTCCTGCAGCGTCCGCACGTCGCGGGACTCGAGGTTGTCGAGGTTCGGGCCCGAGCCATGGATGGCGCCGGCGTCGATCGAGTGCCCGGTCCGGTGGATGAAGTACTGGCCGTACCCGCGCTGCACGATGACGGCCCGGGCCGCGTCGTCCGCGTCCGCGCCCCGCACGACCTCGCCGCGTCGCACCCGGTCGGCAATGAACGCGATGGCGGCGTCGCGCGCATCACGGATCGCCGCCCACACCTCCAGGGCCCGATCCGTCGGCGGGCCGAGCACCGCCATCCACGTCTGGTCCGCGTAGATGCCGTCCGGCTCCTTGGCCCACAGGTCGATCAACAACACGTTGCCACGCGTAATGCGCACCGGCCGCTCGGCCGACGGCTCGTAGTGCGGGTCCGCGGCATGCGCCCCCACCGACACGTTAGGCGGCGCGTAGGTCTCCAGCCCCACGGCGGCGAACTGCGCGAGGATCCAGGCCTGTACGTCGTGTTCGTGGATCGACTCCCCGCGCCGGACGGCGTCGCCGGCCGCGCGCAGCGCCTCCTGCCCGATCCGGGCCACGTGCACGGCGGCGCGCTTGTGGGCCTCGAGTTGCTCTGGCGTCCACACCGCGTAGAAGCGCGAGACCAGCTCGCCCGACGACACCACGGTGGCCCCGGCCGCCTGCACCATCTCCAGCACCCCTGCCGGGACGCGATCGAGGTACGGCACGGCATCACCGCTGGAGTACTCCATGGCGACGCGGCGTCCCGACAGGTGGCGTCCCAGCCACGCCTCCAGGTCGACCCACGCACTGTACCGATCGCGCCCCCATCCCGTGGGCCAGTCCCGCCACGCCCCCTGCTCGATGTTGTGCGTCAGGGCGCGGGGTACCCCCTCGGCGGGAATCAGCACGAAGATCCGGCGGGAGAGCGGGCCCGGGAGCCCAATCACCTGCTGCGCGATGGGGTTGAGCGCACGGAAGTCATACAGGAGCCATCCATCCAGCCCGGCGGCGCGCAACGCCGCCTGGATGTCGGGGAGCGATTGCGTCGTCAGGATCGGCATGGGCAACTCAGTGGGAAGTAGCAGTCCACTCCGCGCGCCATTGGCACGTGCCCTCGCCGCGCGAGGAGCAGCGCACGTGGTCCACCGCCCCTCCCGCGTTGACCGTGAGGCGGAGGAGTTCCTTCAGCGAGGCTTCGTAGTACGTGCAGCCAATCGAGCGCGGCGCGGCATCCGCCGTCACCGACCCGGGGACCTCGAGGAGCACGTTGGCCCCTACACGCGAAATGCGCCCATCCAGGTAGCGCGCCGCGAGGCGCCGCACCTTGCGCAGCGCGATGGGGCGCGACAGGAGTGACGGCAGCAGCAACATCAGGCGCCGGGAGACGCCACCGAGGGTGCGATACGCTTCCGCAGCAAGCTGGCGCCCGGCGGCGCGGAACACCGCCTCCGCGTCCGGACGACGCCCCAGCAGGCGCGCGAGCCCGACCGCCTCGTCGAACGACGTCCGTTGCCCGCGACGCACCGCCTCGGTGAACCGCTTGATCTGGTTGTAGACGGTGTCGCTCAGCCCCAGGCGCTTGTTGCGCAGCTCGCCCACGAGTTCGGCCTCGAAATCTTCGACCGGCGTGTCGACATTGCGCACGGCTTCGAGGAACGAGAGAGGGAGCAGGGCATCGACCGTGTCAGGCATAGGCGTGGGACCGAAGGTAACGGCCCCCCACAGGCGCTTCAAGCAGATTGGCATTCCCGAACCCGCCCGCCATCGTTCCGCCATGCGCGCCGCGCCCGCACCGTGATCCCCGTTTCGCCCCTCGTCGGTGTTGCCCTCGGCGCCGCCGCCGGCCTGGCGACCTGGCGCCTGCGCCTGCTCTCCATCGTTGGGTCGTGTATCGCCGCCGCCCTCGGGGCCGTCGCGATGATGGCTGGCATTCCGTGGGCGATGCTGCTGCTCGCGTTCTTCATCCCGGCCACGGCGCTGTCGCGCTGGCGCCGTCGCATCAAGGTGCAACGCACGGCGGGCGTCCTCGCCGAGGAACCCATGCGACGCGCGAGCCAGGTCGTTGCCAACGGTGGGCTCTTTGGTGCGGCCGCGATCGCCGCGCTCGGCGGCGTCGCGGAGTGGCCCGTGGTGGTCGCGATCGGTGCGCTCGCCGCAGCCGCCGCCGACACCTGGGCCACCGAAATCGGCATGGGGATGGGTGGCGCGCCGTGGTCGCTGCGCAGCCGCACCCGCGTGGCGCCGGGCACCTCCGGAGCAGTCACCTTGCCCGGCACCGTCGCGATGTGCCTCGGGGCGGCATGGATGGGAACGTCGGCCGCGCTTGCGGGGTTCGACCCAGCAGCGGCCATGGCGGGGGCCGTGGGTGGCGTCGGAGGGGCGCTGGGTGACACTCTCCTCGGGGCCACGGTGCAGTACCGCCGCTGGTGCCCGGCCTGCGAGCGCGGGACCGAGCGCGAGGTACATGATTGTGGGACACCGACGCGTGGAGACGGTGGATGGCGTTTCATGAGCAACGACGTGGTGAACGTGCTGAGCACCCTGATCGGGGCTGCGGTGGCCGTCGGATGGCACCGGGCGTTCGCCTGAGGCGCTCCGCCGTCCTGCTCGTCGCCCTCCTCCTGGGGTGCGACGGCCCCGGCATCGTGGGACTCACGACGGCCCGCCTCGGGCGCGTGGGTGCCCCGAGTGCCTCCACCGGGGTGATCGGCACGTGGCGCCGCGTGATCTACTTCCTCGACGACTTCAACTACTCGCGATCGAGCGAGACGACCTACCAGTTCGCAGCAGACGGCACCGCGGTGCGGCTCCAGGTCGCACGCAACTTCACGCTCGGCCTCAGCGACGCCGTGGTCAGCGCGGGGCGCTGGCGCCTCGAGAACACGCGCATCATCATCGACTTCGTGTCGCCCTCGAACTTCCAGCTCGCCTTCGACACCCGACTCGTGGGCGACCAACTCGAGCTCGGGGGCCAGGTCTTCCTGCGCGTCCCCGAGTGAGGGGCAGTGACGCCGAGGTGATCGTGGTGGGGGCCGGGCCCGCGGGGGCAGCCGCGGCCGCCTTCCTCGCGCGTGCCGGCGTCGACGTCCTGCTGCTCGATCGCGCGCACTTCCCCCGCAACAAGCCCTGCGCCGAGTACCTGAGCCCGGAGGCGGCGCAACCATTGGACGACCTTGGCGTGCTCAGCCGCGTCGAGGCGGCCGGGGGCGCGCGACTCACCGGCATGTCGGTCACGACGGCGGATGGCACCGAGTTCCGCGGCGACTTCCTCGCGGCGCATGGATTCCGCGGGTTCCGCGCCGCCGGCATGGCGCTGCGCCGCATCGTGCTGGATGAGATCCTCCTCGACCATGCCCGCCAGCTCGGGGCACGCGTCGCGCTGGGCGGGGCGGTGCGCGACCTCGTGCGGGATGACGGACGCGTCGTCGGTGTTGAGCTGCACGGGGGCACGGTGCACCGGGCCCCGCTCGTGCTCGGCGCCGACGGGATCCGCAGCATCGTGGCGCGACGCCTCGGCGTCTCGCGCACCGGCCGCTGGCCGCGTCGTTATGCACTCGTCGCCCACCACCGCCACGTCGAGGGGATGGGAACACGCGGGGAGATGCACGTCACCGCGCGCGGATACGTGGGGCTCGCGGACGTCGGCCAGGGGGTGACCAACGTCGCCGTCGTGGTCCCGGCCGCGCACATGAAGGACGCGTCCGGCGATCCCGCGACCTTCATGGACCACTGGTTGGCACAGGTCCCGCATGTCGCACCTCGGCTCGCCGGCAGCGTGCGTGTGGCGCCGCCGGTCGTCACCGGACCGTTCAACCACACCGTGACGCGCGCCTGGGCCCCGGGGGCCGCCCTCGTGGGTGATGCGGCCGACTTCTTCGACCCGTTCACGGGCGAGGGCATCTTTGCCGCGTTGCGCGGCGCCCAGCGCCTGCTCCCCTACGCGTTCGAAGCATGCCGCGCGCCCAGCACGACGCGCCAGGTCCACGCGCTGGAAGCCTGGGAGCGCGCCCGGCGCGACACCTTCGCCGGCAAGTGGCGTGTCGAACGGCTCGTCGGCAGCGCCGTCGCGATGCCCCGCGTGCTCAACTTCCTCGGGCGGCGCCTGCGTGCGCGGCGCGACCTCGCGGACCTGCTCGTGGGAGTCGCCGGGGACTTCGTGCCCCCATCGCGAGTGCTGCATCCTTCGTTTGTCCTGTCCCTCCTCGCGGGCCGCACCGGCGTGACGCCCCCCGCCTGCCCCGCCCCGGAACGCATCTCATGAGTACCACTGACCTCAGCGGGGGCGTGAGTCCCGACACCTTCCGCGCCGTGCTCGGGCGCTTTGCCAGCGGGATCACCGTCGTCACCCTCAGCGACCCGATGGGTCGCCCGCACGGCATGACGGTGAGCGCATTCAGCTCGGTGTCCATGACGCCGCCGCTCATCCTCGTGTGCATCGATCGCATCGCCACGATGCTTCCGCTCTTCGAGCCCGCAGGCACCTTTGGCGTGAACCTCCTCTCGGGCGAGCAGGCGGACCTATCGCGACGATTTGCCGACGAAGCCATGGAGCTGCGTTTTGATGGCGTCGCCTGGGAACCCGGCCCCGGCGGGGCGCCGTGGCTCGATGCGGCGCACGCCAACCTCGCCTGCCGCGTCACGCAGCGCGTGACCGCCGGCGATCACGAGATCATCGTCGGTCTCGTCATCGGGGCGCGTCACGCCGATGCGTCGGATCCCCTGGTCTACCACCGCGGCACGTACGCGCGCCTGCGGTGAGCTGGCTCGTACCGCAGCGCGTCCATCGTCCGGAGATCCTCGACGACCCAGCCACCGCCTGGGAGCTTCGCGAGCGATCACACCGCGACATCGTGATCAGCAATCGTTGGCTCGGTGGCGATCGCGCGCTGGCCGGTGGCCTGCGCGTTATGCTCTCGGGAGGCACATCGCCTGTCTCGGTCCTCGACCTTGGTGCCGGGCTCGGTGCCGCGAGTCATGTCGTGCGCGATGTCGCAGCGGCGGCCGGGGTCGAGGCGCGGTGCATTGCCGTCGACCTCCACGAGGCGCTCGCGAAAGTGGCAGCAGCGCGCGAGGGACTCGGGGTGTGCGCGTCCGCGCTGGCCCTCCCGTTTGGCGATGGAGCGGTCGACGTGACGATCTGCGCGCTCCTCCTCCATCACTTCGACGAGGACACCTGCCTCGCTGTGCTCCGCGAGGCGATCCGCGTCTCGCGACGGGGCGTGGTGGTGGCCGACCTGCAGCGCACGCGCCTGGCCGAGGTCGGCCTGTGGCTGGCGTCGTTCCCCCTCGGCTTCCACCCGGTGAGCCGACACGACGGCATGTTAAGCGTGCGACGCGCCTTTACGGCTGCCGAGCTGCACGGCTTGATGACACGCGCGGGTGGACGCGCGGTACATGTAACGAAACGTGTCGGCTTTCGACTCGTGGGCACCTGCGGGACGGGTCGCGTTCCGGTGGCGCCTTCCCCTGCGTAGCTTGCCATCAGCCATGGATGTTGCGTCGCCTCCCCAGTCGAATCTCCGCCGCCCGTTCTCGTTAGGCCCGTTGCCGGACGGCCGCCGCATGGTGACGTGTGACGCGTTGTGGGTCGCGGCCCCGGTCGCGACGATCTTCGCGCTCGCTCGCGACGTGGAACAGTGGCCGACCCACCTCGCGCACTACCGCTACGTCCGCATGCGCGAGCGCGCCAGCGACGGCGGCGGGATCGTCGAGATGAGTGCCAACCGGCCGTTCGGGGTGTTGCAGTGGCCCACGTGGTGGTTGTCGGAGATGGAAGTCGATGCGCAGCGCCCCGCGGTGCGCTTTCGCCACATCGGCGGCATCACGACCGGCATGGACGTGGAGTGGGCGTTCGCCGAGAAGGACGGCGGCACGCAAGTCACCTTGTGGCACGTGTGGGATGGTCCCTCGTGGCCACTCATTGGCGCCTTCGCGGCGACCGTGGTGATCGGCCCCGTCTTCATCCACGGCATTGCGAGCCGGACCCTGGCTGGCCTCGCACGCGCCGCGGAGGCCCGATGAAGCGCCGCGTGGTGGTGACGGGGATCGGTGCGCTGACCCCGATTGGCCTGGAGGTCGAGGGACTGTGGCAGGGACTCCATGAACGTCGCAGCGCCGTTCGCACGGTGACGCGGTTCGACCCCTCGCCGTTTCGCTCGCACATGGCCGCGGAACTGCGGGACTTCACGGTGGCGGACCACCTCGAGCAGAAGCGCGCGAAGCGCCTCGATCGCTACGGGCAGCTGTCGGTGATCGCCGCCCGCATGGCCCTCGCCGACGCCGGGCTGCGGCTGGAGGCCGAGGACCGTGAGCGCGTCGGGACGATGATGGGCACCGCGTTAGGCGGTGTGGGTTACGCCGAGGAACAGCTGGGGAACTACCTGCGCGAGGGGCTGCGCGCCGTCGACGCCACGCTCGCGCTGGCCGTCTTTGGCGGCGCAGCGAGCTGCAACATCGCGATCGAGCTTGGGGTCCACGGGCCCAACTCGACGAATGCCATGTCGTGCGCGTCGGGCACCATCGCCATCGGCGAGGGCTTTCGCCAGGTGCGTGATGGCTACGCCGACGTCATGGTCTGTGGGGGCGCCGAGGCTCCCCTCGCGCCGCTCTGCTACGGCGCGTTTGCCCTCATCCGGGCCATGTCCACGCGCAACGACGACCCGGCGCGCGCGTCGCGCCCGTTCGACAAGGATCGCGATGGCTTCGTGATGGGCGAGGGTGCCGCGGTGTTGGTGCTGGAGTCGCGGGAACGTGCGATGGCCCGAGGCGCGCGCATCTACGCCGAGATGATGGGATTCGGCACGACCAACGACGCCCATCACATGACCGCGCCCCGCCCCGATGGTTCGCAGGCGGCCCGCGCCATGCGCCTCGCGCTGGCCGATGCGGGCGTGGCACCGGGCGAGATCGACTACGTGAATGCCCACGGGTCGGCGACCCCGCTCAACGATCCCACCGAGACCCTCGCCATCAAGCAGGTGCTCGGGGAGCGGGCCCGCACCGTCCCCGTGTCGGGAACGAAGGGCTATCACGGGCACGCGTTAGGCGCCTCGGGGGCGATCGAGGCGGCGATCTGTGCGCTGGCGCTGCAGCGTCGCTGGGTGCCGCCGACGGTCAACCTCGACGCCCCCGATGACGCCTGCGACCTGGACCATGTGCCCGCCACCGGCCGCGAGCTGGACGTGCAGCGCGTCATCTCCAACTCCTTCGGGTTTGGCGGGATCAACGCCGCGCTGGTGATGGGCGTCGGCTGAGGCGGCGCGGCGTCCGGTCGTCCCCGCGGCTTGCGGTCGCGGCCCGGGCACACCAGCTTCGGCGCCGCTTCCACCCCCTCCTCGATGCAGAAGCTCCTTCGCCCGCTCCTCGCCGAGTTCATCGGCGCCTTTGCCATCGTCTTCATGGGCAGCGCCGCGATCATGATGAGCGCGCGGACGAACAGCCAGGCGGCGCTCCTCGCGAACTCCGTGGCCTACGCCCTGACCGTGGCCGCCCTGGTGGCCGCGTTCTCCCGGATCTCGGGGCACTTCAACCCGGCGATCACAGTCGCCCACGTGGTGACGCGCCGAACGCCGCCGGTCGATGGGCTGCTCAAGATCGCCGCCCAGCTCGTGGGCGCCGTGGTCGGCGCCTGGATCCTCTCCAAGACCTATCCGCCCGACATCCTCCAGGGCACGCGCATCGGCGGCACCATCCTCGCGTCGGATGTCACCTTCACGCACGCCGTCGTGCTGGAGGCGATCACCACCGCGCTGCTGGCGCTTACCGTGTGTGGAGTGACCGCGATCGAGGCACGACCGCCGGCCGCCGGGATCATCGTCGGGTTTGTCGTGGGCGCACTGATCATGGCGGTGGGGCCACTCACCGGCGCCTCGTTCAACCCGGCGCGTTCCTTCGGGCCCGCCCTGGTCTCCGGGATCTGGGAAGCGCACCTCGTCTACTGGATCGGCCCCGTCACCGGCGCCGTCGCCGGGACGCTGCTCTGGGACCTCGGCCTCAAGGAGAAGGCGTAGCGCCCCTCGCTCGAACGCGCGGCAGGGAGCGCGGCGGTCGTCGCCGCGCTCCGTCAGCGGGCTACGGGCCCGCTTCGAGGTAGTGGTGCCGGTAGCGCTCGATGCATTCCGTGACGACCTGCATCGCGACGACGCTCTTCTCCCAGCCGACGATCGTCATGCGCTTCCCTTCCAGGTCCTTGTAGATCTGGAAGAAGTGCTCGATCTCGCTCAGGTAGTGCTGGGGGAGGTCGGCAATGTCGAACCACTCCTGGTGCAACGGATCGGCGGCGGGCACGGCGAGGATCTTGTCGTCGGGTTCCCCGCGATCGAGCATCTTGAGCACGCCGATGGGACGCGCGCGGATCTGGCATCCCGTGAACGTGGGTTCGTCGATGCGCACGATGATGTCCAGCGGGTCGCCGTCCTCGTGGAGCGTGCGCGGGATGAAGCCGTAGTCCCCCGGGTAGTGCACCGCGGAATAGAGCACGCGATCGAGCTTGAACAGCCCGGAGTCCTTGTCCAGCTCGTACTTGTTCCGGCTTCCGCGCGGGATCTCGATGATCGCCGTGACTTCGTCCGGGGGATGCGGGCCAGGGGCAAGGTCTCGCCAGGG
>JAEUJK010000785.1 GCA_016794735.1 Gemmatimonadota bacterium
CAACAATGCCCGCGCCTTCGGCCTGGGCGATCGGCTTGGGAGTGTCGAGCCGGGCAAGTGGGCGGACTTGGTGATTGTCCGGGGGAATCCGCTGGCTGAGATCCGCAACACCCGCAACGTGCGCTGGGTGATCAAGGGCGGTCAGGTGTACGATGCTGCCGCGCTGCTCAAGTCTGTCGAAGGCAAGCTCGGGCCGATGGCAGCGGCCGACGCCGCGGCCTGGCGCTAGCGAGGTTTGCAACCGGGAGGTTGAGCGCGGCGCCGGGTGTGGCCTCGGGGGCCCACTCCATGCGGCAGGCGGGCGCACCGAGTACGATGCGCCCGCCACGGGTCGAACGACCGTTGCCTCAGCGCTTGCGCTTGGCCTTCCCCCGCGCCGCCTTGCCACTCTGGCGGGGCGCGGGCGCTTTTTTCGGCGAACTGACGGCTGGCTCCGGGGCTTTAGGCCGACTCGGCAGGATCGCCGAGGCGGTGGCGAGGACGCGCACAAATCGTTCACCACCGCCCGTTGCGCCTTGGTGGTGGCCTCCGTTGGTGGCAGGCCCCCCGCGGTTCTGGGGATCGTAACGCCCCTCGATCCAGACGCCGACGTGGTAGGCTCCGACGACATCGAGTCTGCGACCGTGGACATGCGGCATACCGCCATGATGCGACACCACCCGCAGCTCTTCGTCGTGGACCGCGGTGACCTGCGGGTTGCGGCTCTCCAGCCGGGCCAAGGCAACAGCGGCATCGATCGCTGCGCCGCCGTCGGACGGATCGAGCCGGGCGGATCTGGGGATGCCCTTGATCTTCGCCTTGTCCACAAGCGCCTTGAGATCCCGCACTGGTGATACGGCGCGACCGAAGCCGCGCACGTTCGAGATCGCGCCCCGCAGCAGGTCCGTCGTGACATCCACGGCGAGCTCACCACCCACGCACGCGTCGCGTTCGCGCGACGCGAGCTGCACGCGCAACCGGGTACGCGCGTAGATGTTCACGATGGCCGCACACGCACCACGTTGTTCGCGATTCGTCGACGGTGGACGTACATCCAGGCGATGTCGCGGCTGCGATTTCGCCGCGCGACTTGCGATGCGTTTTGTCGGCTTCGTCAGGAGTCGTCCGTACCGCGCTCCCCGCACAGGTCCCGCGCTCACCGGGTAGAGCAACTCGCCGGGTTCGAGCATCACCATCGCGCCAAGGTCCCGCGCGCGCCAGGCGATCATGAGCGACCATGTGCCAACCCACGCGGCGTCGTCCGCACCATCACGCTGGACGATCAATGAAAGTCGGCCCTGGCCGCGACGCACGGTCGCCGACGGCAACCTCCCGCCGTGTGCGACAGGGCCGTGCGCATGCCCCAACGCCGCCGCGCTGGCATCGGTGTACACCACCGAGCCGTCGGGGGCGAGGAGCTGGTACGACCACGCGTTGCTGAAGTCCATGCCTTGCACGGTGATGAACAACGCTTCCTCAGCGGTGGTCCCGGTGAATTCGACGTGCGTGTGCTCCCCCTCGAACAACTCGACCAGCGGATCGATCAGGGGCGTGAACCCGATCGCGGCGGCCAGCGCCTGCGAGTAGAACTTGTCGATGACGCCCGCACTCTCCCCGTGAAACACCTGCTGGGTCGGCAGGATAACCCCCTTGTTGCGCAGTGCCTCGATGGTCGGGTAGTCGACATCCGCGCCGGTGCCAAATCCCATGGCCAGCACGGCCGTGTTGGCGAGTGACCCGTCGGCCACGTCGGTGAGCTGGAGCCCGGATGTCCGTTTCCCATCCGTGAGGATGGCGAGGTACCTCAGCTCGTTGGATGGCAGGTCGCCGAAGGGCGCGCGCACCAGCGTGGAGTCCGCATCGAGCAGCGCGTCGATCAGCGGGGTGCTTCCGCCCGGAGCAAGCGGTGCGACCGCCGCGTCGAATGCGGCGCTGGAATATCCTCCCCCGGCCTTGACCAATCCCGACGAGTCCCCGGCGAAGACCGGAGCGAACTCGTTCGTGACCATCCGGCGGAACGTCTTGACGCCGGCCCACACGTAGGCCTCAGCGGCGGCATATGCCGTTTCGCAATCCAGGAGAAACGCCGACACACCACGCGTCGCGGCCTCCCACTTGGTCACGTCGGGCGCGCCGAGCATGGGGTCCGGCGTCAGGCCGTTCATCGACCCCGTCCGGTCCACGGTGAGCCCGACCACCGGGAGCGTGTCGTAGGTGTAGCCGAGGGCTCGATGGTCGAGCACATCGGCCGGAGTAATCGCGCCTAACGCGGAAAAATCCGGCATCACGATCGGCGCCGGGGCCAGGTTGGTGGAGTACCCTCCGGCGCCTCCAACCCACGGATACATCGGATCGTTGAGGTGGTGGTGCGGGTCACCGCCGCTGGCGGGGTAGTCGGTGGCGTGTCCGTCCATCTGCCACATCGCCCACAGCCGGTCGACGTTGCAATGGTGCAGGTAGAACACCGGATCGAAGGGCGAGACTCCCGCATTGCTCATGTGGGACACCCCACCGCCACCCCACCAGCCGTGCAGCCCATTGTGCAGTGAGTGGGGCGGTGCCACACCACTGCCGCTCTCGAGCGCATGCTGGAACGCCGGCAGGTCGCCCTTGTCGAGAGCCGACCGGATTGACGCGATGGCCGGGAGTGCGCCGACGCCGTTGATTGCGCGGCGCAGCGGCCCTTCCCATGAAGCACCAAACGCCGCGTGCAGGCGCCATCCCGTCAGGCCCGCCGGCCACCAGGCCGGTGCGGGAAAGAGATTGGCGCCGGTCCCGGGCGCGTCCGCAGCGAAATATCCCTGGGTGACCGTGGCACCAACGACCGGATCACCATTCGGCCCGAGAAAGTCGTCGACGAGAAGCGCCGGCGACGGATCGGTCCAGTCCCAGTACGGGAGCCAGACCCCAGCCACGTATGACTGGAGCTGTTGCTCCAGTCGATGCAGGAAGTAGCGGTGCCAGGACAGGAAGCCGTAGGCACCGCTCCCTCCGTGGCCGAAGTTGACGGTAAATCCACCGGGCGCATTCACGCTCTGGATCATGCGGTGGATGGCAACGTACTCGTCCCATCGCGAGTATTGATCGGCTGGCGCCGCACCCGGATTGACGATGTCGGCTTTCATCATCACGAAGGCGCGGACCAGACTCTCGCGCTCGGTGGCCGACAGGAACTTGGCGTTCTTCCTCACACCCATGTCACACCTCCCCGGTTGCCATCGTCGCATGCAAAATCGGGGCTCGCGACGCGACGTCCGGTGGGCCGGGGCCGCCGGGCTGGGCCATTCGTCTATCTGGCCGCCTCAGCGCGGATCCTGCTTGCAGACGGCGGCGTCGGGCTCGGTCAGGCAACGTCGCGGCCACGTAGGCACGCGGAGCCCATAGAGCTCCTCTCCCTCGAAGCCGCGACACGCGGCGTCGGTGGCACTGCGGGGCTTACCAGGCAGGAGCGTCTTCCCGGTCTTGATATCACACGCGCCCTCCACGCCCCCCTTGGGGTCACGCACGTCGTGGGCAATGGCGCGGGCGAGGGTGCCATTC
>JAEUJK010000487.1 GCA_016794735.1 Gemmatimonadota bacterium
CTGATCTCGATGTAGTACCCGAAGACCCGGTTGTAGCCAACCTTGAGGCTCGCGATCCCGGTGCGGTCGCGCTCGAACGCCTGGATCTGCGCAATCGCGTCCTTGCCGCCATCGCGGATGGTGCGCAACTCGTCGAGCGACGCGTCCACCCCCGCCGCGATCGTTTCGCCGTCGCCGATGGCAATCGGCGGCCGCTCCACGAGCGTGCGCTGGATCGCCCCGGCCAGGTCCACGGCCGGATCCCAGCTCGCGACCACCTCGGCGAGCCAGCCGCCCGCTCCCACCGCCTGCACCGCTTCCATCACCGCCGGCAGCCGGCCTAACGAGTCGCCGAGCGCGCCGAGTTCGCGCGGCGTGGCGCGCGCCGCGGCCACCTTGCCGGCCAGGCGCTCGATGTCGCGCACCCCATCCATGGCCTCGCGGAGCTGCGCCCGCTCGACCGGGCGCGTGACCAGCGCATCGACCGCGTCGAAGCGTTCGTTGATCACCGCGCGATCGGTGAGCGGCGCGAGGAGCCACTGGCGCAACAACCGCGCGCCCATCGCCGTGCGGGTGCGATCGAGCACGCCGAACAGGGTGCCGCTGCGCTCGGCCGCGGCGCGACCGTTGGGATGATCCGGTTCGCCACGCAACGACTCCACCAACTCGAGGTTGCGTCGCGTCATCTCGTCGAGCGGCAGCACCCCACCCGGGCGTTCCAGCACCGGACGGGCCAGCTGCGGCAGTCCGGCCGGCTGCAACTCGCGCAGGTACCGCAGCAACGCACCACCCGCACCCACCGCCACGTCGGCGTCGGCGCCAATGCCGAGTCCATCGAGCCCGTGCAGGGCGAAGTGGCGCGTCAGTTCCTCGCGCGACAGCCCGCCGTCAAACTCCCACGCATCACGTTCGGTGATGAGGGCGGTCGCGACGGTGCGCACCGGGCTCCCGGGCCCCAGCGGGGACGCCCCACGCGCCACCAGCACCTCGCGCGGCGCGAACCGCGCCACCGCGGCATCGGCATCCCCCGCGCTGGACAGCACGAGATGGAAGGCACCGGTCGACAGGTCCGCGGCGGCAATCCCGAATTGGTCTCCCGCCTGGTGCAGCGCGCAGAGGAAGTTGTTGCGCCCGCCGTCGAGCAGGTCGTCGTTGAACGCGGCGCCGGGGGTGATGGTCTCCACCACTTCGCGACGCACGATCCCCTTCGCCAGCTTGGGATCCTCGACCTGTTCGCAGATCGCCACGCGATACCCGTGCTGCACGAGGCGACGCAGGTACTCGTTGACGGCCTTCACCGGCACGCCGGCGAGCGGCACATCGTGTGCACCGCCGTTGTTGCGGCTGGTCAGGGTGAGGCCGAGCACACGCGACGCCACCTCGGCGTCGTCGTGGAACATTTCGTAGAAGTCCCCCATCCGGAACAACAGGATCGCGTCCTGGTGACGCGCCTTGATGTCCCGGTACTGCTGCATCAGGGGGGTGCCTTCACGGCTCATCGCGGTTCGGCTTCCACCACGATTCCGTTCACGCGTGACTGCCGCTTCATCCGGCCTTGCGCGGCCACGGCGTCGGCGCGCGTCGCATACCGCCCGATGCGCACCCGATACGGCGCCCGCGTTCCCACGACCCGCACCTGGAAGCCTCGCGCCTTGAGGCGCGCGGCCGCGGCATCAGCATCGCGCTTGCGCCCGTAGGCCGCGATCTGCACGCTGTACTCGGTTTGGCTCTTCGGCGCGACCTCAGGGGGCGGCGTCGGTGTCGACGTCACCGGCGGCACCACGGCCGCCGTGTCACTCGGGCGCGCGGGTGTGGGCGCGGGCTCGGTCCCCGCCGTCTCGCAGCGCACGCGCAGGTAGTTCACCTGGTTGCGCAGCTCCACGTCGTCCTTGGCCACGCGATCCACCGCAACGCCGAGGTAGCGGCACCCCTTCGCGAGGTCGCCATCGTCGAGGGCAAGTCGGCCGGCCCAGTAGTTGTGGCGGGCGGACATGGTGCTGGCGGGAAAGTCGGTCGCCAGTCGCTCGTACTGCAGGCGCGCCCCCGCGCGATCGCCGCGCGATTGCCGGAACTGCGCCACCATCAGCGTGGCTTCTTCCGCGCGCGGCGAGAACGGGTACTCGATGGCGAGACGCGCGTAGTCACGTTCGGCGGCCGCCGCGTCACTCGTGGCGAGCGCGCGGGCGAACAACGCCTCGGCGTGTGCATTAGTCCCCGGCGTGCGAATGACCAGCGCCGAATCGGCGAGCGCCCGGGCCCCCTCGCGGTTGCCGGCGTTCACGAGTTGCTGCACGCGCGTGACGAGCGAGTCGCGCGCCGCCTGCCCGTGCACCTGGGCGGGCAACAGCAGCCACACGAGGGCCAGCACAACGGCACCGCGCCGCACCCCCGTCATCGTCACGTCAGGCAGCCGCATGGGCCTCCGGCACACACATGGCACAGATCAAGGTGGCAAGCAGTTGTTCGTCGGATGAAACGCGGCTGTCCTTCGCCGCATGGTCAGCGTGCTGCAGCGCGCGCACCGCCTGGTCCAGGTCGCGGGCCGACCAGCGCCCCAGGTGACGGGACCAGCATTTCACGGCATCACCCCAGGGTCGCATCGGGAAGGCGCCGGTCTCCTTGAGCAGCGAGAAGTACTCGCGCTCGAGCTGGTGCGCCGGCATGCCGCGATCGCGCGCCGCGCGTCCCCAGCGCATCGCCAGGGCCTGCACCGTCAGCGCCATGATGAGGCTCACCGCCGTCACGCGTGGCTGCGACAGCACCGGACCCACCAGGGCCAGCGCACCGGGCACGTCACGCGCCGCCACGAGGTCGAGCAGCGTCGTGGAATCCTCGCCCTCGCGCTGGCCCACCACCTCGAGCACGTCGGGCGCGGTGATCGCACGCCCCTGGGCGTAACTCACCAGCTTGTCCACTTCACCCACCAGCTGCGCCGTGTCCACCCCAACGACCTGCAGCAGCTGCTGGGCCGCCGCGGGTTCGAGGGTCGCCCCGTGCGCGGACTGCGCGTGCTCCACCAGCCATTGGGCCAGCGCGTCCTCACCCAGCGGCATCACGGGCACCGCCGTGGCCGCGGCAAATCCCTTGTCTTCCTTGCCACCCGCGAGGGCCACGAGCACCAGCACCGCGTCGGGCGACGGCCGCTTGAGGTATCGCTCGATCGTCGCGCGTGCGTCCTTCTTGAGCGCCGCCGTGTCGCGCACCACCACCGCCCGGCGATCCGCCATCATCGGTGGCGTGTTCAGCAGCGACTCGACGCGCTCGGCGTCCACATCCGCGCCCCGGAAGATGTCCAGGTTGAAGTCGCGCATCGCGGGATCCACGAGCGCCTCCACCAGCGACCGGACGAGCGCATCCTTGCGGTATTCGTCGTCGCCGGAGATGTAGTACGCCGGCTCGAACGTGCGCCGCTCGATCGCCGTGCGAAGGGTCCGGACCGCCTTGTCTTCCATAGGGAGCGGGCAATATAGCGCCCGACTTGTGCTGGTCGCCGACCGTCGCGGCCGCGACCGGCGCGGGATCAGCGCTCGGGAGCCTGGTAGGACGCCGCGCGCACGTTGGTCGCGGCGAAATCATCGGCCGCCGCACGCAGCACCGGCGCTTCATCCGCGAGCATCAGGGCGGGGAGGATGGCCATGCCGGACGACACCGTCGCAATGAACGCAGGCTGCGCACCCGCGGCCCCCGTCGGCGCCATGTG
>JAEUJK010000799.1 GCA_016794735.1 Gemmatimonadota bacterium
ATTCGTGCCGATCGAGATGGCGAGCTCGGTGATGTAGACGTTGGCGCCAAACAACGGGCCGCCGCCTTCCTGCCGAGTGATCGTCCCCGTGATGACGGTACCCTGCGCGAATACCGGCGCGGCCACGAGCGTGGCAAACGCACCGATAAGCAGGGACCTCCGCTGTCCTGACAGCAGTTGTCTCATGCGACCTCCCAAAGGGGCCTAGTGTGGGGTGGGAGCCGAACTGATCAATTGTCAGCTGCCCGGGGGGGATTCGGACAACCGCGGCCAATCTCCGACGCGTGTCCGCCTTCCGCAAGGGCCCGGTAAGGAACGCGAAAGACGGCCCGTCCCCACCGATTTGTGCCCTCGCAGGACATCCTGTACCCCTGTTTCGGCCACTCACCGGCGGGGCGAGCGCCGAAAACACAAAGGGCGCTCCGCATTTCGCGAGGCGCCCCTGCTGACCGCTCGGATCGCTGTGACTATGCGCGTTCCGCCCGCTCCGTCACGACCCGGACATGGTTGTCGATGACCTGCAGGAACCCACCCTCCACCGTGAACGAGCCACCCGACCCGCCGAGCCGGAGCGATCCCTTGCCGAGCAGCGTCATCATCGGCGCGTGCCCCGCGAGGATGCCAACCTCACCGTCGAACGCCGGCGCGACCACGCTGTCCGCGTCGCCCTCGAAAAGGACACGTTCTGGTGAGATGACCGAGACCTTCAGCATCGTGGCAGTTCCTGGTTCGTGGTGACCGGCACGTCGGCCCCGGGGTGGCCCCCGGGGAACCGGCGTGAACTACGCCTTCGCCAGCTTCTCGGCGTTCTTCGCGATGTCGTCCGCCCCACCGCACATGAAGAAGGCCTGCTCGGGGAAGTGATCGAACTCGCCGGCGCACAGCCGCTCGAACGAGCTGATCGTCTCCTCCAGCTTGACGTACGCGCCCTTCATGCCCGTGAACTGCTCGGCGACGGAGAACGGCTGCGACATGAAGCGTTGGATGCGGCGCGCGCGTCCGACGATCTTCTTGTCGTCCTCGGAGAGTTCTTCCATGCCGAGGATCGCGATGATGTCCTGCAGTTCCTTGTAGCGCTGGAGGATGCGCTGCACCTCGGTCGCCGCCTTGTAGTGGCGGTCACCGATGAACTGCGCGTCCAGGATGCGCGACGACGAGTCGAGCGGATCCACGGCCGGGTAGATGCCGAGCTCCGTGATCTTGCGCGACAACACGACGGTGGCGTCGAGGTGGGCAAACGCGGTCGCCGGCGCCGGATCGGTCAGGTCGTCCGCAGGCACGTAGATGGCCTGCACCGAGGTGATCGACCCGTTGCGCGTCGAGGTGATGCGCTCCTGCAGGTCACCCATCTCGGTCGCCAGCGTCGGCTGGTAACCCACGGCGCTCGGCATGCGGCCGAGGAGGGCCGACACTTCCGAACCCGCCTGCGTGAAGCGGAAGATGTTGTCGATGAACACGAGCACGTCGGCGTTCTCGCGATCGCGGAAGTACTCGGCAACCGTGAGGCCCGAGAGACCCACGCGGAGGCGCGCACCGGGCGGCTCGTTCATCTGGCCGTAGATCAGCGCGCAGGAGTTGATGACGCCCGACTCCTTCATTTCGAGGTAGAGGTCGTTCCCCTCGCGCGTGCGCTCACCCACGCCGCAGAACACAGACTTACCGCCGTGCCCCTTCGCGACGTTGTTGATGAGCTCCATGATGACGACCGTCTTGCCCACGCCGGCGCCGCCGAAGAGACCGATCTTGCCACCCTTCACGAACGGGGCGATCAGGTCGATGACCTTGATGCCCGTCTCGAAGACCTCGGTC
>JAEUJK010000807.1 GCA_016794735.1 Gemmatimonadota bacterium
TTCGGCTGCGGATACTGCGCGAAGTTCGCCGCCGAGACGATGCCGGCCCTCGACTCGATCTACACGAAGAATGGCAAGGTGAGCTGGCGGTATGTGCCGTTCGTGATCGGGATGTTCCCGAATGCCAAGGAAGCGGCCGAAGGAAGCCTCTGCGCTGCCGAGCAAGGCAAGTTCTGGCCGATGCACGACAAGCTGTACGCCAACCGCAAGGCGTGGATGGCGTCAAAAAGTCCGGTGACGCTCGTGGCGCGTTATGCCGCCGAGGTCGGGGTGAACACCGCGGCATATGGCCGCTGCGTGCAGGGGCGCGCGGTCTCGGAAACGCTGGAACGCAACAACGCCTTGGCGCGGGCCCTGTACGTGCGTGGCACACCCACCTTCGTGATCAACGGCGAGATCGTCCCGGGCGCCCTGCCGCGGGACGTCTTCGTGAAGGGGCTCGACGCCGTGTACAAGTCCGCGACCGGCGGCCGCTGAGGGGCGTGCTTCACGCCGGGCAACCCCGCCCCTAGGTTAACCGGACTCCCGAGCCCTCCTCCCGCGAACGCCACCACGCGGTTCGCCTCTCACCTGGTTCGCCCATGCGAGTCCTTCTGGTCGAAGACGACGCCCACCTCTCCAACATCGTGGAGCGTGCCCTGCGCTCTCGTGGCCATGCGGTGGATACGATGACCACCGTGGCCGAGGCCACGAAGGCCGGCATCTCCAACGAGTACAACGTGATCGTGCTCGACCGGCAGCTGCCGGACGGGGATGGCGTCGAGGTCTGTCGTGCGCTCCGGGCGCAGCAGCAGTCCGTGCCGATCCTGATGCTGACCGTGCGCGACTCGCTCAGTGATCGCGTCGAGGGGCTCGATGCTGGCGCAGACGACTACCTCGGCAAGCCGTTCGAGCTGGAGGAGTTCTTTGCGCGGGTGCGCGCGCTCGGGCGACGCATGCCTGCCGTGCACGAACCGGTGTTGAGCTACGATGACCTCGTGGTCGACACGCGGGCCAACACGGCGACGCGGGGGGGCCGGCCGCTGGACCTCACGCGGAAGGAGTACATGACCCTCGAGATCCTCGCCCGCAATGTCGGCCGCGTGGTCTCCCGCGCCGAGATCACCGAGTATGTGTGGGATGACCGGCACGACCCGGTATCGAACGCGTTGGAGGTCACGGTGAATCGCCTGCGATCCAAGGTCGATGCCTCCGGGCCGCCGCTCGTGCAGACCCGTCGCGGCGCCGGATACTATCTCGGGCGGGAATGAGCCACCGGCGCACCCCGGCGATCGCGCTCACGGTCCTCACGTATGCCGCGACGTTGTTGCTCGGGTGTGTCCTCGTCTACCGGTTCTCCAGCAATGCCGCGCTCCGGCGCATCGACGATCGCCTGAGCGACGTCGAGCAGGTGGTGGTGACGACCCTCGAACGCGAACAGGCCCGGGGCGGCTCGGTGCGGGAGGTGGTCCTCCGCGTGTTGTTCACCGGGCTCCCGCGCATCGCGAACGTCGTCGTCCGCATCAACAGCACTGGAGAGTTTGTCGACTCCCACGACAACCTGCAGGACCCGAATCCCTCGCCCGTGGTCTTTGAGCAACCGGAGCGGCCACTCGTGGATTCGCTGCTCCGCAATGCCCCGGCCGAGGGCCACCACTTCCAGACACTTCCCACGGCCACGGGACAGATGCGCCTCATGGTGCGCCACCTGCGCCTGGGCGAAGAGGAGATCACCCTCGGGATCCTGATCTCCGAGCGCGAGCGACTCGAGACGTTGCGCGAACTCCGTGCGGCCTGGCCGTGGGTCCTCCTGGTGCTCCTGCTCGCCACGGGCGTCCCCCTGCTGTACGTGCGACGCGGCGCGCGCGCCATGCAGGCCATGGAAGCGCGCGCGAGAGAG
>JAEUJK010000512.1 GCA_016794735.1 Gemmatimonadota bacterium
GCTCGGTCGGAGTCCCGGGTGCGCGTTGCACGTAGGCGGTCACGATGGGGTCGACATCGTAGCCCAGCGGGAGGGACTGCAGCGCCTGCGCCGAACGGAGGAGCAACATCGCGGCGACGGCCAGTGCGGCGGACAAGCCCAGTTCGACGAAGATCAGGCCGCGCCGAATGCGCGACCCGCCGCGCCCCGTGCCAATCGCACGTTGCCCGGCGTGGAGCAGCGTCGCCTGGCGTGTGGTCGTGAGCCACGAGGGAGCGAGCCCGAACAGCAATCCCATGAGCAACGTCAGCACGATGGTCAACGCTGCCATGCGAGCGTCCAGCTGGACGTCGTCGACGGCGCCCATGTCAGGCGGGCGCACGGCCACGGCCACGGCAATCAACCCACGCGCGACCGCGAGCCCGGCCAGCGCGCCCAGCCCGGTGAGGAGCATCGACTCGGTCGTGAGCTGCCGCACGACGCGTCCGCGCGAGGCCCCCACGGCTCGGCGAATCGCCCACTCGCGGTCGCGCGACGCGCCACGGGCAATGAGCAGGTTCGCCACGTTGACCCCGGCGATGACGAGCACGAGGAGCGCGGCCACCAGCATCAATTGCAGAGTGGGTTTAGTCTGCGAACCCGCGCGGTCCAGCAAGGGCGTGACGGTCGGGACCAGGCTTGCCCCGGCCGTGCCCTGGGCCATGCGCGCGTGCGCCGCGTCGAGTTCTGCCTGCAACCTCGCCTTGCCCACGTCGCCGCGCCCGATCCCGATCGCCTGCAGCATCGTGCGCTCCGAGCTCTCCACCATCGGGAGCCACACGTCCGGCCGCGACATCATCCCGAAGTGCGAGAGGTCGAACTGCCGCGGCATGACCCCGACGATCGTGTACGTGCGATCGCCGAGCGTGATCGGCTGGCCGATGACCGAGGGGTCGCTGTGGTACGCCCGGCGCCATACGGACCACGCGAGCATGGCCACCGGAGTGGCGTCAGGCTGCGCGTCGGTGGGGGTGAGCGACCGCCCGATCGCCGCCGGAACGTTGAGGTGCTGCAGGAGCCCCGGCGACACCAACCCGACCGGACGCATGCGATTGACGCCGTCCTGCGCGACCAGCACCGACGTGGAGTTCACCGTCTCGATGCGCTCGAACGACGGGACGCCAGA
Organism: Gemmatimonadota bacterium; assembly: GCA_016794735.1. GTDB lineage: Bacteria > Gemmatimonadota > Gemmatimonadetes > Gemmatimonadales > Gemmatimonadaceae > RBC101. Next base: position 1,145 of record JAEUJK010000512.1, read on the forward strand.
GCGCCACGCTTCCACCGATGCCTTCGTGGCCGAGGTGCGCAGGGAGCCGTCGCGCGACTGCATGTCGACCACCCACAATCGATCCGCGCCCCGATAGGGCAGTGGCGAGACCAGCACACGGTCGAGCAATGACGCGACGGCCAGCGTCGTGCCGATGCCCAGAGCGAGGGTGGCCACGACCACCGCGGCGAATCCGGGCTCGCGCATCAGGCGACGGATGGCGTGCGTCAGGTCCTGGTGCAGGTCCTCGAGCCAGCGTCGTCCCCGCTGCCGGCGCGCTGCGTCCTGCGCCGTCCGTCGCAGCTCGGCGGTGGCGCGTGGCACGTCTCCCAGCCGCGCGTGCGCGAGTCGTGTGGCCTCGGCCGGACTCGCACCGGCGGCCCGCAGCTCCTGCTCGCGCATGGCGAGGTGAAAGGCGAGCTCGTCGTCGACGTCGCGCGCGACCTGCGCGTCCGTCCGCGAAGGCAGCGAGAGCCAGCGGCGCCATCCCCGCGGCGTTTCCGGCCTGTTCATGCATCCTCCGCGGCCGCGTCCAGCACGCGCAGCACGGCAGCCGAATATTCACGGAACGTGCGCGACTCGGCGGTGAGCAGGCGGCGTCCGGCCGGGGTGAGGCGGTAGAACTTCGCGCGCCGATTGGTTTCGGAGACGCCCCACGTAGCGTCGATCGCGCCGGCTTCCTCCAGCCGGTAGAGCGCCTTGTAGAGGGCGGCGTCCTCGATGCTGAACGCACGCGATCGTTCCTCGATGCGCCGGGAGATGTCGTAGCCGTGGAGTGGCCCCAGCACGAGGCTCTTGAGGATGAGCACGTCGAGCGTGCCGTGGAGCAGTTCGTTCGGGGACCGGGCCATGGTTCACCTCACTTGGTGAGGCGAATATGTCGCCACACCTGGTGAGGCGAAAGGCCCGGCGGCGCGTGGTCAGGTGAATGCGGGCGCGCAGCGACGGGCGTCGGGGTGCCTCGTGCGCGCGGGGATCGACCGGGCCGAATGCCACGAGGGCCGGGAGCGTGTTGCCCCCGGCCCTCGGACCCGAACGATTGGTGCCGTTCCTAGAGTGCGCTCATCACGGCGAGCAGGGCCATCAACGTGGCGATGGCGATGATGAGCGGCCCGGTGAAGAGGGCCCGGAACAGCTTGTGGTCGTACTTGAGGTGCATGTAGAACATCACGACGATCGCGAACTTCACGGCCGACATGATGAGGAGTGCCGGGACGAACGCCGCGGAGGCGACGAAGCTCGGGATGTAGTACGCCCACACCTCGACGATCGTGATGATCGTGAGGATCAGGGCAACCCACTTGTACTCCTTCCAGCTTGGGTGGTAGTGCTCGGCGTGGGAATCGTGCGCCATGTCGGGCCTCAATCCGGAATGAGGTAAAGGAGGGTGAAGATCGCGATCCAGACGACGTCGACGAAG
>JAEUJK010000897.1 GCA_016794735.1 Gemmatimonadota bacterium
ACCGCGCAATCCGAGAGGATGTACGCCGTGCGCCAGGCCGGCGCCGCGTAATCCACCGGCACATATGCCGCGCCCGCCTTCATCGCGCCGAGCATTCCCGCATAGGCATCGATGGACTTGCGCGCATAGATCCCCACGCGATCCCCGCGCACCACGCCCATCGCCACCAGGCGATCACGCACCCGATCACTCAACTGATCGAGCTCGGCGTAGGTCAGCCCCCCGGCGGGAGGCGCCTCAACCGCGATGTGATCCGGACGCGATGCGGCAGCCGCCGCCAACCACTCCACAAGACTCGAAACCATTGCCCTCCACAGGTTCAACCTTCCAGCAACGAACGCCCTTCCATTCCCGCACCCGCCGGTGACACGCCGTTCGACCAGGCGCCGAGCGCGTCGAGCACGGTCGGAGCGCAATCCCCGAGCCACGGGCCTCGACCCGCACCCACTTGCCGGTTCATCAGGAGGATCCCCGGGACCTGCGCCGGATCGAAGATGTGGTCCCCCGACCAACGCCGGGTGTTGTCCACGAACACCGCATCCCCTACCCCACCGGTTGCCGAGGTCCACCCCGCGCGAAAGCCACGGTTGAACCGGACCACCAGGTCCGGAGCCTCCGAGGTCCGTGCGCCGTGCCACACCTCCTCCGCCCTCGACACACCAGCAACGGCGGACGAGCCGTCGACGGGATCCCGGAGCTGCGAAAGCTGCTCCGAGAGCCGCGCCCCCAGCTCAGGCCGCTCGCTCTCTTGGACGATTCCGTTGGCCTCACGTCCCGCGACGTTCAAATAGATGCTGCCAAAGCCGATGGCATACGCCCGGGTCGCGTCCCAATCGACGGCGCCAAGCAGGTCGGTCGCGGGATCGGAGGGGTCGACCCCGGAGCGCAGGGCGAGCCAACCGTTGTCGAGCAGCCACCGATTGACCTCCACCGCCCGCCGGAACGTGCCAAACCCATGGTCGGAAACCACCATGACAAGGGTCTCGGCGTCAGCGGCGGCAATGGCCTCGCCAACCATGGCATCGCAACGACGGTATGCTGACTCGATAGTGTCGCGTAAAGCAGCGTCAGTGTCGTGCTTTGATAGGCCCGGATGGTCGCTTTCGCGGTATCGCCAGAACATGTGCTGGATGCGATCCGGCGTATCGAACACGCAAACCAGGAGACCGTGCTCGAGCCGGCCGAGCTCATGGCGGAACATGGCCTCCCGCTCGCTCATCGAATCCGACGCCTGCTTGAGGAAGGCGTGCTCGTCGAAGTGGCCGCTCGAGAGCCCTTCATGATCCTCGAGCATCCCCAGGGTCCCATAGGCGCCGATGGCCCGCTCCAGTTCAGCCGCGTACCCCCACGGGTGGCTGATCGGGAGAACCGGGGAGCGCGGGTCGAGATTCACGGGACCGAGGTACACGATTGGGTCCGACCCGAGCCTGGCCGCGAAGACCCGCACGAGCCCCGGGACCGAACCCAGCCACCTGCCCTTGAAGTCGACTTGCAGCCAATTCGTCCATTCGCCCTGTCGCAGCGGCGCCACGGAACCCCCGACAGATAGTGTGGCTTGCTCGCCACTCGCCCCCACCGCAAGCTCAAGCGCAGCACCAGCTTGACCCAGTGGAGTTCTGATCTCCATCACCCCACGGAAATCGATGGGTCCGCCTTGGAGCGTGATGGTGCGCCCAGGACTTTCCGCCCCTCCACCTCCGCGGCGAGCGACCATTCCGCCGCCGATTCCGCCCGAGAGGTCGGGCACGCCAACGCCGGCGAGCAGCCTCCCCTTGAACGATTCCGGCGGAAAGGTGGCCGGACACCGGAGGACCGTGGACGGAATCCCGACATCCGCGAGGCGCTCCCACATCGTGCGTCCGCCACGAAGGTTGACGGCACTAACCGGCAGAAACCGGGACCGCTGTTCGAGGCGAAAAAGGGAGAAATCCAGGCGGTAATTCGAGGGATCGCGTCGCAGGAAGTCGTAGATCCCATGCCCACCCGGGTTGAGCCCGGTGGCAAACGT
>JAEUJK010000022.1 GCA_016794735.1 Gemmatimonadota bacterium
GCCAGCCGCAGCCCGCTCCGCACCGGGCCGGCGCGTTCGCGCCATCGCTCCAGCAGGTCGTCCAGCACGGGATACAGCCGATCCGCCGGTGGCTCCCACGGCTTCAACAGGTAGTGATCGAGCTCCACCTCGTTGATGGCGCGGATCGCGGCGTCGGTGTCCGCGTAGGCCGTGAGCAGGACGCGACGCGCTGCCGGGGCGTACTTGCGCGCCTCCAGCAGGAAGTCGGTACCGCTGAGCCCGGGCATCCGCTGGTCGACGAGAAAGAGCGCAATACGCCGGCCCTCGCGCTGCAACTCGATCACCGCTTCGAGGGCGCTCTCACCGGAGGGGGCGCGCATGATGCGGTACGCGTCGCGATAACGCGTCCGCAGGTCCCGGACGATCGCGGCCAGGACCTCGGGATCGTCGTCGACAGCAAGGATGACAGGTAACTCGGTCGCCATGGCGATAGAATCACCCGCATGAACGGCTTCTGCAATTCCTGACGAGATTAGGATTCCTGTACCCTTTCATGCCGACCTCCATGCGCCACGCGTCCGTCCTCGTCGCTGCGGTTGTCCTTGCCACCGCGGTGGGTGCCCAACCTGCGGCCCGACCTTCCCTGGCCGACTCCACCTTTGCCACGCTCTCGTACCGCAACATCGGCCCGGCGAACATGTCGGGACGCATTGCGGACGTTGAAGGCGTTCCCGGTGACCCGGCGATCATCTACGTCGGGTCCGCGTCGGGTGGTGTGTGGAAGTCGACGAACGCCGGCACCACGTTCACGCCGCTCTTCGACAAGCAGCCCGTGCAGTCGATCGGCGACCTCGCGCTCGACCCGACGAACCCCGACGTGATCTACGTGGGCACCGGGGAGGCGAACGTGCGCAACTCGGTCTCCTTCGGGAACGGGGTCTACAAGTCCACAGATGGTGGCAAGACCTGGCGCCACCTCGGGCTCGCCGACACGCGCCACATCTCCCGCATCGTCATCAACCCGCTCAATCCCAACAAGGTCTATGTCGCGGCCATCGGGCACGCCTTCGGCCCGAACGAGGAGCGCGGCGTGTTCATGAGCGAGGACGCGGGGGAGACGTGGAAGAAAGTCCTCTACGTCGACAACGTGCACGGCGCGGCAGACCTCGACATCGACCCGCGCAACCCGAACCTGCTGTACGCGTCGATGTGGTACTTCGACCGCAAGCAGTGGACGCACCGCTCGGGTGACGAGAAGGGGGGCATCTTCCGCTCCACCGACGGCGGACGCACCTGGACGAAGGCCACCAAGGGGCTCCCGCGCCTCATGGGACGCATCGGGATCAAGGTCGCCCCGTCCGCGCCGAACATCGTCTACGCCGTCGCCGAGACGCGCGAAGGGTACGTCTTCAAGTCCACGGACCATGGGGAGTCGTGGGTGAAGACGAGCAACAACGCCCACACCCTCGGCCGCGGCTTCTACTACGCCGACCTGCGTGTGGACCCGCAGAACGAGAACCGGGTCTTCACGTTAGGCATGGCGTACATGGTCTCGCAGGACGGTGGCCTCACCTTCACCGGGATGACGGGGAACTTCCACGGTGACCACCAGACGATGTGGGTCGACCCGCGCAATCCGAAGCGGATGTTCATGGGGGATGACGGTGGCCTGAGCGTCAGCCGCGACGGCGGCAAGACCTGGGAGTGGTTCGCCAACATCCCGGTCGGCCAGTTCTACCAGCTCTCGTACGACATGCGCGAGCCGTTCTTCCATGTGGCCGGCGGGCTCCAGGACAACGGCGTCTGGACCGGTCCCACGCGGACGCGCGGCAACGCCATCTGGGAGAGCGACTGGCGCTTCATCCAGAACGGCGACGGCTACTACGCCATCTCGCATCCCGACGACCCGGACCACTTCCTGTCCGACTACCAGGCGGGCGGCATCCAGGCGACCAACCTGCGCACCTATGAACAACGCGAGGCGAGTCCTCAGGTGAAGCGCATGGACGGCTACTCGGCCGACTCCAACCAGGTGCGCTTCAACTGGAACGCCCCCATCGTCGCCTCACCGCACGACAAGCGTGTCGTCTACTTCGCCGGCAACCTGGTCTATCGCTCCACCGACTGGGGCAAGACCTGGACGCCGATCTCGGGCGACCTCTCGAAGAACGACAAGTCGCGGCAAGGTGACGCCGGCGGCCCGATCCTCAAGGAGAACACGGTCGCCGAGTACTACGGAACCGTCTACTCGCTGGCGGAATCTCCCGTGCAGCGCGGCGTGATCTGGGCGGGCACCGACGACGGCAACCTGCAGGTGACTCGCGACGACGGGAAGACGTGGACGAACGTGGCGCCTAACGTGCCCGGGCTCGGCGCGGATGCGGTGGTCGCGGGGGTGGAACCGTCGCGCGTGGCGGCAGGCACGGCGTACGCCGCGTTCGAGCGTCGCATGATGGACGACTTCCGCCCCTACGTGTACAAGACGACGGACTTCGGCCGCACGTGGACGAACATCACGGGCAACCTCCCGCCCACGGCGTACCTGCAGGTCGTGCGCGAGGACCCGAAGAACCCCAACCTGATCTATGCAGGGACGGAGCTCGGGCTGTACGTCTCGTGGTCGGGCGGCACCGAGTGGACGCGCCTGCACCTCGGCAACCTGCCGTCGGTGGCGGTGCACGAGGTGCTGGTCCACCCGCGGGACAACGACCTGGTGCTCGCCACGCACGGACGCGCGTTGTGGGTGCTCGACGACGCCACGGCCATCCAGCAGATGACCCCCGCCGTCGCCGCGAAGGCGTCGCACCTGTTCCCGATGCGTGTGGCCACCCGCTACAACACCGGCGACCAGAAGTGGAACTGGGGCAACCATCAGTTCCGCGGCGCCAATGCGCCGTACGGGGCCACCATCACCTACTGGCTCAAGGAGAAGGCCGCCGATTCGTCGGTGAAGCTCGAGGTACTCCAGAACGGGACGGTGATTCGTACACTCAAGCGCCCGTCGGTCGGCGCTGGCTTCAACCGGGTGCAGTGGGACCTGCGCCTCGATGCGCCGAAGGTGTTGAGCGACATGCCGGAAGACTCGGCCGAGGCCGGCGACTGGCGTGCGCGTCCGATGGGTCCGCAAGCATTGCCCGGGCAGTATGCCGTGCGACTCACCGTCGGTCGCGATGTGCAGGAACAGCCGTTGACCATCCGTATCGACCCAACGAGCCCGGTGACCCTCGCGCAGTTGCAGGCGCAGTTCGACCAGGCGCAGCGCGTGAATGCCGTGATCGCGAACCTCATCGAGACCGAACGGAGCCTGGTGGCCTACAAGGGCCAGGTGGAAGAGCGGCGCGCGACGGGGAAGGAACTGCGCGGCGCTGCGGCGGGTGACCTCGTGCGTGCGGCCGGCGAGGAAATGGTGAAGCTCGACTCGGTGCGGTTGCAGCTCACCCGTCCGCGCAGCGATAACGTGCCCTTCTACTCCGAGGGACCACGCCCGATCGAACGCGCGATGAGCCTCATGGGGTCGGTGGACAACGGGCTGCTGGAGCCGCTCGCCACCCAGCGGGAGTATCTGGGTGACGTGCGCCGCGACGCACAGACGGTGATCGACATGGTCGAGCGTCAGGTCGAGGCAACGGCACGACGCATGAACCCGCTCCTGCAGGCGCTCGGACTTCCCGCGCTGGTCCCGCCGGCAAAGAAGCCAGCCGCGATGTAATTGGTGGCACGAGCGGGGTGCAGCGCCTGAAGGCGCGCCCCCTGCTCACCCCGGTCGGCGTGCGCCGCGTGAATTTTCCGCGGCGCGGCCGATACGGGCAGGGCCGGCGAGCGCTGGCACGGACGAACCCTTCCGCGGTGAGGCGATCCCGCGCCCTGTCGCGGTCGCCTCGGGGGAAAACCCCTCGCCCCCCTCCGGCCCCAGCGTTATCGTCCCGCCCGCCGTAGGCATCCCGATCGTCCCACGGACTTCCTCCATGCCCATGTCCAGACCCACACGCAGTTTCGCGGCGCTCCTGGCCGCATCCACCGCCTTCGCCGGAGGGCTCGCCGCCCAGGGCGCCGTGCCGGTGGCGTCGGAGTTCGAGAAGCTCCACTTCCGCTCCATCGGCCCGGCGACGATGTCCGGGCGGGTGGCCGACCTCGCGGTGTACGAGGCCAACCCTGCGGTCTATTACGTGGGCACCGCCCACGGCGGGGTGTGGAAGACCACCAGCAATGGGGCCACGTTCTCCCCGCTCTTCCAGGACCAGGGGCTGATCTCGATCGGCGACGTCGCCGTCTCGCAGACGAACCCCGACCTGCTGTGGGTGGGCACGGGCGAGTCCAACAACCGCCAGAGTACCTCGTGGGGGAGCGGACTCTACAAGTCCACAGATGGTGGCAAGACGTTCGCAATGATGGGGCTGCCGAACTCGCGCGCCATCAACCGGATCGTGATCCACCCGAACAACAACGACGTCGTGCTCGTCGCCGCGACGGGGCCGCTGTTCGGACCCGGTGGCGACCGCGGGGTCTTCAAGACCACCGACGGCGGCCGCACCTGGAAGCAGGTGCTCAAGGTCGACGACGAGACGGGCGCCAATGACCTGGTCGTCTCGCTGAGCGACCCGAACATCATGTATGCCACGACGTACCAGCGGCGGCGCACGACCTGCTGCATGAACGGCGGCGGTCCCGGCAGCGGGATCTGGCGTTCCACCGACGGTGGTGACACGTGGACGCGGCTCAGTGGCAACGGCCTCCCGGCTGGCCCGCTGGGACGTATCGCGGTCGACGTCTATCGCCAGAGCTCCCACATCCTCTACGCGTTGATCGAAGGGCCGGCGGGAGCGGGCTTCGGTCCGGGTGGTGGTGGTGGCGGCGGCGCAGGTGGACAGGGCGGACCAGGGATGCAGCAGCAGGACCGCGCGACGCAGATCGCGACGACCGGTGTGTATCGCTCCGACGACGGCGGGCAGAGCTGGAAGCGCACCTCGGGGATCAACCCGCGGCCGATGTACTTCAGCCAGCTGCGCATCGATCCGTTGAACCCGGACCGCGTGTACCTGGGCGGCGTCGGCATGCACCTCTCCCTCGACGGCGGCAAGTCGTTCGAGCAGGACGCGGCCCTCGTGATCCATGACGACGTGCACGCGATCTGGATCAACCCGCGCAACACGGACCATGTGCTCATCGGCAACGACGGCGGCGTGGCCGTGTCGTACGACCTGGCGCGCACCTGGACCTTCATCCCCAACCTGCCGGTCGGGCTGTTCTACCACGTGGGCTACGACATGGAAGTGCCGTTCAACGTGTGCGGCGGCATGCAGGACAACTACAACTGGTGCGGACCCAGCCGCTCGCGCATGAGCCGCGGGATCATGAACTACGACTGGTTCCAGATCCTCGGCGGCGACGGCTTCGTGGCGATTCCCGACCTGCGTGACTCGCGCATCGTCTACACCGAGTCGCAGGACGGCAACATCATCCGCCGGAACAAGGTGACGGGTGAGTCGCGCCAGATCCGCCCGAATGCGCAGAACGTGGTGAACGCGACCCCGGGCGAGGCGTATCGCTTCCACTGGGACACGCCGCTCATGATCTCCCCCAACGATCCGGGGATCCTGCTCGCCGCGGCGAATCGCGTCTTCCTCTCGCGGGACCGTGGGGATTCCTGGACCGCGATCAGCCCGGACCTCACGCGCAACGAGAACCGCGATTCGATCGTGACGATGGGGCTCAAGGGCGCCCAGGTGACGATCGCCAAGAACGACGGCATCTCGCAGTGGCCGACCATCGTGTCGCTCGCCGAGTCGCCCAAGCAGGCGGGGTTGTACTACGCGGGCACCGACGACGGCACCGTCCAGATGTCGCGTGACGGTGGCCGCAGCTGGCAGAACATCACGTCGCGCCTGCCGGGCTTCCCACGCGGCAACGCCTTCGTGTCGCGCGTCGCGCCGTCGCGTTTTGACGCCGGGACGGTCTACATCACGGTGGACAACCACCGCGAGAACGACTACGAGCCCTACATCTGGAAGAGCACCGACTTTGGCGGGACCTTCACGCGCATCGACAACGGGCTCAAGGGCGAGAACGCCCGCACGATCACCGAGGACACGAAGAACGCCGACGTGCTCTACCTCGGCACCGAGACCGGGATCATGGTCTCCCTCGATCGCGGAGCCTCGTGGCGTCGCCTCAAGGCCAACTTCCCCACGGTACGCGTCGACGAGCTGACGATCCACCCGCGGGACAATGCGCTGCTCGTCGCCTCGCACGGCCGCGCGCTCTGGATCCTCGACGACCTCTCGCCGATCCAGGAGTACAAGGCCGCCACGACGGCCGACGCGAAGTTGTTCACGCCGGCCCCGTCGCTGCAGTGGAAGACCAAGGACGATCGCAACGACGAGTTCTGGGGTCACCAGTTCTTCACCGGTGAGAACCCGCCGACCGAGACGGTCATCCAGTTCCACCTCAAGGCCCCGCTGACCAACCCGATGCTGCGATTCACCGACTCGCGCGGCACGGTGGTCCGTGAGGTCGCGATTCCCGCCGCGCGCAACGTGGCCGGGATTGGCGCCGTCTGCTGGGACCAGCGCGTTGCTCCAGTGCCTGCCCTCACCGGGCCGGGTGCTGGTGGACCTGGCGGTGGTGGTGGTGGCGGTGGCGGCGGTGCCGCCTTCGCGCAGGGTGGTGGTGCACGCCCGATCCCGGGGATGCCGGTTCCGCTGCCCGAAGTTGGGTACAAGCCGGAGAACCCGTGCGCGGGTGGTGGACCGGGTGGGGGCGGGGGCGGTGGTGGTGGTGGATTCGGTGGCGGCGGCGGCAACCAGGGGCCGATGGTCGCCCCGGGCGCCTACACCGTGGCCCTTGTCTCCGACGGCAAGGTGGTCGACTCCAAGCCGCTCACCATCGTCATGGATCCGATGGTCCAACTCGCTGGTGCAGAGCGCGCGCGCTACGACGCGCTGCTCATGGAGTTGCACGAAGCGCAGAAGCGCGGCACGGAAGCGGCGCGCCCGTTGGCAGCGTTGTTCCGCGACATCTCGGGCGTGGCCGCGAAGGTCGACTCGAGCGCCGCTCCGGCGAACGTGAAGTCCGACTTCGCCGCGTTCCGGAAGGACTTTGACGCGCTGCGCGGCAAGTTCGGCATTGGTGCGCCGGCGGCGGGCGGCTTTGGTGGTGGCGGTGGAGGCGGCGGTGCCGCAGCCCAGGCCGCGGCCGCAGCCAACGTGCTCGGACGCGTCGGCAACGTGAAGGGCGCCATCATGGGCATTTGGGAGACGCCCAGCGCCGGCTCGCTGGCGCAGGCCAACAGCGCACGCTCGGCGCTCACGGCGGCGATCGGTGAGGCCACGGCCTTCACGGCGCGGGCCCGCGCGATGAGCCAGACCCTGCAGCAGTTCGGCGTGACGATGACGGTGCCCTGAACCGGCGCACTCGTCAGGCAGGAAAAAGGGACGGCCGCGAAAGCGCGCCGTCCCTTTTCACTTCCCGGTGGATCCTGGTGCCTACCGTCGCTGCCGCCAGGCGTCGTAGCGAAGGCGCAACGTGCGCACCGGGCTCGGATCTTCCTCGGGCGTCGTGTTCTCGTCGGTCACGTTGAGGTACACGGCATACTTGCCGTCGTTGAACGACGACCCCGGGACATCACTCGAGTCCGCGGCCAGCAGGTACGCCACGTGCGCGGTGCGCGTGACGCACGGACGCGACGTCGTCGGCCGCGGGGTCGTGGCACAGGTGCAGCGGCTGTCACCACCGGCCGCTTCCGCCGCATCCATCGCGGCCATCACCCGGTCCTCGATGGTGCCCTGCGCCGCCTCGAACGCCCGCACCGCCCCCTGCACCACGGCGTTGGAGGCGAGGATGTTCCCCTGGATGGCGTAGTAAATCTCCGTGCCCATCACCTGGCCCTGCACGCTCGACGACGCCTTGCCGTTGCGCGCGCCGGAGAACCCGGCGAAGCGCCCCTGCATGTCGACCATTCCGAACTGGCGGGACTGGATCGCACTGTCGGCCATGAGCAGCCGGAGGATTTCCGAAGGGTGCGTGCCCTTCTTCATCTCATTGTAGACCAGCATCTGGTTCGACCGCGTGCGGTCCACCCCGGCCTGCGCGGCACCGATGCCGACCCCGGGCACGACGATCGCCTGGATGTCCATCAGCCCTTGCGCCGGGAAGCCGGCGAAACGCCCCTGCGGTACGCAGGTGGCGGCACCGATCACGACCCGCTTGGTGGCCCGGTCCAGCGCGACCACGGACCAGGTCGCATGCGCGACCGATGGCACCGCAGCCAGCGCGAGTACGACACTCAACCCACGAACCTTCATGTCCCAAATCCTCCTCGGTAGACAGGATACTCCGCCGTCCGTACCCACGGCTCGGCCTCATACACCGCGATGCCATCCCGCGTGACGCGGTGTGACACCAGCGGGAGCGGGGGATCGGCCTCATCGGCGATCGTGATCCCCTCCGACAATGCGGCCATCCCGGCGGCCAGGCCGGCCTCGTCGCGCGAGAAGACGGTTGCGAGCGGCTCCCCGACCTTCACGACGTCACCGGGCCGCGCCCGGATGACGAAACCCACCGACGGGTCCACGGCGTCTTCCATGCGCCGGCGCCCGCCGCCTAACGCGGTGACGCCGCGCCCGATCGCGCGCGGTTCGACGCGGGCGACCACGCCCTGCCGCGGGGAGGCGTAGAACTCCACGACCTTGGCCTGGGGCAGGCGCGACGGGTCATCGACCACCGAGGGGTCGCCGCCCTGCGCCTCAATGATCCGCTCGAACTGCTCGGCACCCTTCCCGGACGACACGCAGACCTCCATCCGCCGGCGCGCCTCGTCCACGGAGCGTGCGATCCCGCCGAGGACGAGCATCTCGGCCCCCAGCGTGTACGTCACCTCCATGACGTCGGGCGGCCCCTCGCCGTGCAGGCACTGGATCGCCTCCTCCACCTCGAGGGCGTTCCCGCAGGCCCTGCCTAACGGGCGATCCATCGCGGTCATGAGCGCCACCACGGGCACTCCCGCCGCCTGCCCCAGGGCGATCATCAGCTCGGCCAGCTCCACACCCCGATCGAACGACGGCAGGAAGGCCCCCGACCCGCGCTTGATGTCGAGCACGAGCCCCGTCAGCCCCTCCGCGAGCTTCTTGCTCATGATCGACGCGGCGATCAGCGGGATCGACTCGACCGTGCTCGTGGCGTCGCGGAGCGCATACAATCGTTTGTCGACCGGGGCGATCTCACCGGTCTGGCCGATCATCGCGCAGCCGATGGTCTCCAGCTGGCGCCGCGCCTCGTCGAGCGACAGCCCGGTCCGGAACCCCGGGATGGACTCCAGCTTGTCGAGGGTGCCGCCCGTGTGGCCGAGCCCGCGTCCCGACATCATCGGGACGGCGATGCCGAGCGACGAGACGATCGGTGCGAGCAGCAGCGACACCTTGTCGCCGACCCCACCGGTGGAATGCTTGTCGATGCGCGCCTTCCCGAGTCCCCCGAGGTCCAGCGACGCACCACTGCCCAGCATCGCGCCCATCAGCGCGGCGGTCTCCTCGCGGTCCATCCCGCGGAAGTAGATCGCCATCAGCAGGGCCGCCATCTGGTAATCCGGAATCTCCCCGGCGCCGTAGCTCCGGGTGATGGCCTCCCACTCGCCCGGTGAGAGGCGATCGCCATCGCGTTTCCGTTCGATCAACCGCGGAACAAGCATTCAAGGAACCAGCGGGCTATTTTGATGTACCCCCACATGCCACCTGGACTTCGTCGCCCGCTCCCGACGCGGCCCGTCACCCATGGGGACTACCTGATGTCGATCTTCCGTTCGATCCGTTCTGCACTGTCCGTCGCGATTCTCGCACCTTTACCGGTGTTTGGCCAGAGTGCCGCCGACCGGATCGCCGCAGGGGACCGCGACTATGCCGCCCTGAAGGCGGCGAGCGCGTACGAGAACTACCAGGCCGCCGTCGCCGCCGACAGCACCAACGCGGAGGCACTCGGCAAGGCCTCACGTTCAGCCGTGGACCTCGGGGAATCCGAGCCCGACGCGAACAAGCGGAAGGCCCTGTTCCGCAGTGGTGAGATGTATGCGCGCCGCGCCGTCGCCGCGAACCCGCGAGACGCCGAGAACCATTTTCACCTGGCACGCGCGCTCGGTCGTGCCGCGCTGAACGTCGGCGTGCGCGATCGCGTGAAGTACGCCACCGAAATCCGGTCGCTCGGCCTCGAGGCCCTCAAGCTCGATCCCAACCACCCGGGCGCCTTGCACGTGATGGGCGCGTGGAACGCGGAGATCATGCGCCTGAATGGCGTGGAGCGCTTCTTCGCGAAGAACATGCTCGGCGGCAAGACCTTCTCCGAGGCCAACTGGAAGGACGCCATCGCCTACATGGAAAAGGCGGTGCAGGTCGACCCGGTGCGCCTCACGCACAAGCTCGACCTCGGCAAGATCTACATGGACACCAAGGACATGGCGAAGGCCCGGGAAATGCTCGAGGCGGTCGTGAATGGCGCGCAGACCGACGTGAACGACCCGGGCTACAAGAAGGAGGCCGCCGAGTTGCTCAAGAAGATCAAGTGAGTGCTCCCGCGGTGCGCGCGGCCGAGCTGCGCGCGTTACTCGACCAGGCCTCGTACGAGTACTACATCCTCGATCGCCCCACGCTGAGTGACGCCGAGTACGATCGGCTCTTTCGCGAACTGCAGGGCATCGAGCGCGACCATCCCGAGCTGCGCACCCCGGACTCGCCCACGCAACGTGTGGGCAGCCCGGCGGTGTCGGCCCTGCCGAAGCACACGCACCTCACGCCCATGCTGTCGCTGGGCAATGCCTTCTCGGACGACGAGGTCCGCGAGTGGGAGGAGCGCATCGTCAAGATCGCGGGCGACGAAGTGCGACGGGCCGGCTATTCCGCCGAACTCAAGATCGACGGCGCGGCGATCTCGCTCCGCTACGACGACGGCGTCCTTGTCGTCGGCGCGACCCGCGGGAACGGGGTGATCGGCGAGGACGTCACCGCGAACCTGCGTACCGTGCGCGACGTCCCGCTGCGCCTGCGCGGCACCCCGCCGGCCCGCGTGGAGATTCGCGGCGAGATCTACTACCCGTTCGACCTCTTCGAGCGGATGAACGAGGAACGGGTGCGCAGCGGTGAGCCGGTGTTCGCCAACCCGCGAAATGCGGCCGCGGGCGCCCTGCGGCAGCTCGACCCCTCGATCACCGCCACGCGCCCGCTGCGTTTCTTTGGCTACACGGTCGTGCCTGCGCCGGGAGAACGACTCCCCTTCCGCACACAGGGCGAGGTGCTCGCCGCCCTCAAGGGCTGGGGTGTCCCCGTCGCGCCGCACCATCGACACTGCGCCACGCTCGAGGAGGTCGCCCGCTGGAGTCACCAGATCGAGCACGAGGTGCGCGCGACGCTGAACTTCGCCATCGACGGCGGCGTGCTGAAGGTGGACGACCTCGCGCTGCAGGACGACCTGGGGGTCGTCGGGGGTCGCGACCCCCGATGGGCCATCGCCCGCAAGTTTGCCCCCGATATCGCCGTGACGCGGCTGCTCGACATCCGGGTCAACGTCGGCCGCACCGGTGCGCTCAATCCGTATGCGGTGCTCGATCCGGTCGAGATCGGCGGGACCACCGTGACCTACGCCACGCTGCATAACGAGGACCTGGTGCGCGCCAAGGACCTGCGCATCGGCGACATGGTGCAGGTGAAGCGCGCGGGCGAGGTCATCCCGCAGGTCATCGGTCCGATTCCCGAGCAGCGCACCGGTGAGGAGCGCGAGTGGCGCATGCCGTCGACCTGCCCGGCCTGCGGGCACACGGTGGTGCGCGACGACGAAGAGGTCGCGTGGTACTGCCCGAACGTCTCCTGCGAAGGTCGGCGGCTCGAAGGGCTCGTCCACTTTGCCTCGCGCGCCGCGATGGACATTCGCGGGTTGTCCGACGCCCGCATGGAGCAGCTCGTCGCGGCGGGATTCGTGCGCGACGTTGCCGACCTGTATGCGCTGACGGTCGAGCAACTCCTCACGCTGGAACGGTTCGCCCAGCGGAGCGCCGAACAGCTGGTCGAGGCGATCGCCGCGAGCCGGGCGCAGCCCCTGTCCCGGCTCCTGTTCGGGCTGGGCATTCGCCATGTCGGGGCGGGGGCTGCCGAGCTCCTGGCGCGCCATTTTGGGGACCTGGATCACCTGATGCGGGCCACCGAGGCCGATATCGCCGCCGTCCACGGGATCGGGGAGACCATCGCGCACTCGGTTATCACCTGGTTCGCGGCGCCGGGCGCCCGGGACCTCATCGAGCGACTCCGGGGCCATGGGCTGACCTTCGCCGAGCCCCAGGCGCCGGCCGCCTCTGGTGCCCTCAAGGGGCTGACGGTCGTCATCACCGGGACACTTCCGACCCTCAGCCGGCAGGAGGCCAGTTCGCGCCTCGAGGCCGCCGGTGCCCGGGTCACCGACAGTGTCTCGAAGAAGACCAGCTTCCTCGTGGCCGGTGAGGCCGCCGGGAGCAAGCTGGACAAGGCAAGGGCCCTCGGCGTCGAGGTGATCGACGAGGCCGAGTTGCTCCGACGACTGGAACACCCTGCGTAAGAGGATTGCGATGAGCCAGCCCCTGAACATGACGGCGAACGGAATGCTCGCCCTCTCGCGTGCGTCGCTGACGACGCTGCGCACCGCCCTGCTGCGCGATGGCGGTCCCGACGCCGCCATCTACCTGCAGGAAGCGGGATACGCCGGGGGCGACGCCGTGTGGCAGGCGTTCAAGCGCTGGCTCGCTGACCAGACGCCCACCGAAGCCGTGGATCTCGACGTGCCGTCGTTCCAGCGGTACGCCTCGGAGTTCTTCGCCGAAGCCGGGTGGGGGCACATCACCATCGGTTCGATCGGCGACGCCGTCGCGACGATCGACTCGGCGGATTGGGGCGAGGCCGATCCCGACGCGGGCGCCGACCAGCCCACCTGCCACCTGACGACGGGGATGTTCGCCGACCTGTTCGGCCGCGTGGCCGGTCACACCGTGGCCGTGCTCGAGGTGGAGTGCCGCAGCGCCGGCGCGAGTGCGTGCCGCTTCCTCGTGGGCAGCCAGCCCGTGATGGAGCAGGTCTACGACGCGGTGGGCCGCGGCGAACGTTACGAAGGGGCGCTCGCGGGATAACGCGCGACCAGGCGACGAACAACAAAAGGGGAGTCGGGGCCACGGCCTCGACTCCCCTTGTGCATCACGACACGCTGTTCCGTGTTAGAGGCTGGGTCGCTTCAGGTGAATGTCGGTCGCGACCTGGAAGGCATGTGCCACCGACAGGATGCGATCATCGTTGTACAGCGCCCCGATGATCGTGGCGCAGATCGGCTGCGCCTTGAGCTCGAGACGTGGCTGGTTCTGCCCGCCACCGCCACCACCCGGGCCGCCCTGCGCGGGAACGTCGAACTTGTACGGCACGACGACGCACGGATGTCCCGTCTGCGCGTTGACCCCGACATCGGCCGACGGCGCGGCGATGAACATGTCGAGGTCCTTCATGTACTCGCCCCACTTCTGGATCAGGATGTAGCGCCGACGCTGGCCCTGGATGAAGTCGTAGGCGCGCGGGGTGCGACCGCTCACGAACCGCGGATTCCAGTCGCTGCCGGCCAACGGGTTGGGCGGCGTCGTTGGTGCCGCACCGCTCCCAGGCGCGCCTCCCGCCGCGCCACCACCACCGCCACCGCCCCCACCACCTCCGGCGCGGGGCGCGGGCAGGTTGTCCAGGTCGAGTCCGCTCTCCTTCGCCTTGCGCTGCACATAGGCGTCGAACGCCGCGGCCCCTTCCACGCCTAACGCGGATCCGGCGCCGGCCACCGTGGGGCGCGGGCCAACGTCACGCGGCTGCATCCCGAGTTCCCGGAGCTTCTCCACGAACTCCTTCGGCGCCTGCGGGTCCACGCCCACGCGGAGCCCCGCCAGCCGGACGCGACGATCGAACTGGAACGGCATCGTGATCGTCGACGGATCCTTCGTATCCACGCCGTGGATCACGCTGAAGACCATCGCGCAGTCCTCGACGGTGCGGCACATGGGCCCCACGCGGTCCATCGACCAGGCGAGCACCATGCCGCCGTACCGGCTCACGCGGCCAAAGGTCGGACGCAGCGCGCTGATCCCGTTGCGGATGCTGGGACTCACGATCGAGCCCGACGTCTCGGTGCCGATCGCAAAGGCGCAGCACCCCGCCGCCGTCGCCGAGCCCGGACCCGCGGACGAGCCGCTCGCTCCCTGGTTGGGGTTCCACGGGTTGTTGGTGCGCCCACGATGCCACTGGTCGCCTTGCGCGAA
>JAEUJK010000024.1 GCA_016794735.1 Gemmatimonadota bacterium
CGCGCGCGAGGATCGCTGGCGTCATGCCGTGGGGCGAAAGAGGGCGCGTACAGGTGCCGCATCGAGCCCGCGAAGGCGGAGCGGCAAGGCCATCAGCTCACCGGCGCCCGCCGGCACTGTACGGAGGTCGAGGTTCTCCAGTACGCAGGCCCCCGCCGCGAACAACGCGTGGTGGTTCTGCAGGGTCTTGCTCTCGCGGTCATCCACGGACGGGCAATCGACGCCAAGCAACGTGAGCCCGCGCGACGCCAACTCGGCAATGCAGCGCGTCGACACGGATGGCCACGACGCCGGGAACGACCCCTCGGCGATGGTCGCCCCGGTGCGAAGGAGCACGCGCGAGACTGGCCCCGCCGGCAGGTGCAATGCCTCGACCTCGATCTCGCCGACGCACGACCGCACGTCCGCCACCCATGCGGCACCGAAGAACGCGTCCACCGGCAACCACTCGGAAGCGGGCGCGCCTTCGCGCACGTGCAACGGGGCGTCCGCGTGCGTGCCGACGTGCGGGCTCCCGCTGATGCACGACACGTTGACGGAGGCGCCCTGTGCCATCTGCCAGGCCCACCGGCAATCGAACGGCGTGTCGCCGGGCCAGGGTGGCGTGCCCGGGTGCACCAGGACGCTGATGTCGTGCCAGGCCATCAGAAGGTCGACACGCCTAACGACACCACGTCGTCCACGGCCATCGTCTCGGTGGTGACGAACGGCTCCCCGTATCGCACGCGGATGAGGGAGCCGTAGTGCGCGGAGTGGTGACGGATGATCTCTTCCAGCGGCTCGCCGTTGGGGTAGACCTCGCCCGCTTGCGTGGCGCCCGCGAACTGCGAGCTGAAGGCCTGCACGGCGGCGAGTTTCTGCTCGAAGGTGTCCGTGATGTCCACGACGAACGTCGGCCGCTGGTAGTCCTCGCGGAAGGTGATCGCGTGGATGACCTTGAACGGCCGGAACGCTGGCGTCGTGCTGTCGGTCTTGGCGAGGCCGGCCACGAACACCGCGTCGCGGATCAGCTCCGCCGCCACGCGATGGTCGGGATGACGGCCGAACGGGGCGGGGGCCGGGGCAATCACTACCCGGGGTCGCAGCCGACGCAACACGAGGGCGAGCGCTCGACGCGTGTCTGGCGTGTTCGAGATCCCGCTGTCCGGCAGTCCCAGGCACTCGCGTGTGGCGACACCGAGGAGCCGCGCGGCAGTCGCCGCTTCGGCCGCACGTTGCTCGACCGTCCCGCGCGTCCCCATCTCGCCCCGGGTGAGGTCGAGGATCCCCACGCGATACCCGCGGGCCGCGGCCTTGGCCAGCGTGCCACCACAAATCAGCTCCGCATCATCTGGATGCGGGGCGATGGCCAGCAGGTCGAGGTCAGCGGTTGAAGGCGACATGGGAGGAAACTACATGCACGCGTGGTGTGCGAGCAGCGGGGAGGTGCGAGACGGCAGGCACGAGACGGCAGACGGCAGACGGCGGACGGCAGACGGCAAAAGGCAGGGGGCGAACAGCAGGAGACCAGTGGCAGTGGGCGGGCCGCACGCCGTCACTCGTATCTGAGCGCTTCGACGGGGTCCATGCGCGCGGCGCGGCGGGCGGGGATCATCCCGAAGGTGACCCCGATCATCACCGACACGCCCACGGCAACCACCGTGTAACTCAGCGGCACGGGCGAATCCACCGCCACGAAGGCCGTGGCCACCTTGCCGATCGCGAGCCCTGTCAACACGCCGAGTACCCCGCCGATTCCCGTGAGGGTGGCTGCCTCGACGAGGAACTGCAGCAGGATGTCGCGCCGCGTGGCGCCTAACGCCTTGCGCACCCCGATCTCGCGCGTGCGACTCGTCACCGACACCATCATGATCGCCATCACCCCGATCCCGCCCACC
>JAEUJK010000066.1 GCA_016794735.1 Gemmatimonadota bacterium
GGGGCGCATCACCTTGATGGCGACCTGCTGCTCGTACTGGGCGTCGGCGCGCTGGGCGCGGTAGACATCCCCCATCCCACCGCGACCGATGAGCTCGCCGATCGCCCATGGTCCCACTCGCGCCCCTGTCGCCTCTCCGGATGTTGTGCGTCCCCCGGGGGTGAGGAGGCGATCAGGGTGGGCGTCACCGCCGGCGGAGTCGTGACCCTCCAGCAGGGCGAGCACCTCACGCTCCATCGCGCCGTCTCCACCACTCGACGCCCGGACCCAGGCGGCGCGCTGTTCGGGATCGCGCTGAAGCGCGGCCACGAAGATCGACTCGATCCGGGCCCACCGTTCGCTTTGCGACTCGTTCATCTTGCGTCTTCCGCCCCGGGTGCTGTAGCTCTCGCCGGCGCCCAACTTCACCCATGCCCGACGATCCGATCTCGCGATCGATGGCCCGGCTCCGTGCCGGCGACCCGACCGCGCTCGATGCGCTCTTCCCGTTGATCTATGACGAGCTGAAGGGAATCGCCAGAGCGCACCTCGCGCGCGAAGCGACGGGCCACACCCTCGGGCCGACCGGGCTCGTCCACGAGGCCTACCTGCAGCTTGCGCGTCGCGCGCGGCTGGAGGCGTCGGATCGCGTCCACTTCCTCAACATGGCGGCGCAGGCCATGCGGCGGATCCTCATCGACCATGCCCGCTCTCGCAAGCGGCTCAAGCGTGGATCGGGGCAGCGGGTGGAGCTGGTGGAGGAGATCCAGGCCCTGATGACCGAGGGTGCCGCCGACGAACTCGTGGCGTTGGACGATGCCCTCGACCGTTTTGCTGCGTTGAACGCGCGTGGCGCCCGCGTGGTGGAGCTGCGTTTCTTTGCGGGACTCACGCTGGAGGAAACCGCGACCGCCCTCGAGGTATCGCTCAAGACGGTCCAGCGCGACTGGCTTGTCGCGCGGGCCTGGTTGCGCAAGGAAATCGACCAGGACGTCGGCTAACGATCGGCCCGGTGGGCCCGTCGGGTCGGGGCGCGCCGAAGCCGACGCGCCGCCTGTCAGCGCCAGCCTAACGCAGGCGCCACGTGCGTGAGGATCGATTCGATGACGTGCGCGTTGTACTCCACACCCAGGGTGTTGGGCACGGTGAGCAGCAGGGTATCGGCCTCGGCGATCGCTTCATCGCGCCGCAACTCCTCGACCAGCACGTCGGGCTCCTCGGCGTACGAGCGACCGAAGACGGCGCGCATGTTGTCAATGAACCCCACATGATCACCGCGGCGGTCACCGCCGAAGTACATGCGATCCCGGTCGTCCATCAGGGCGAAGATCGATCGGGAGACCGAGACGCGCGGCTCACGCGTGTGCCCGGCGTCCTTCCACGCCTGCCGGAAGAGGCGGATCTGGTGCGCCTGCTGCACGTGAAACGGCTCGCCCGACTCGTCTTCCTTGAGCGTCGAGCTTTGCAGGTTCATGCCATGCTGCGCGGCCCAGACGGCGGTGGCGTTCGACGCGGAGCCCCACCAGATGCGCTCACGCAACCCGGCGGAGTGCGGCTCCAGGCGCAGCAAGCCGGGCGGGTTGGGGAACATCGGCTGCGGGTTGGGCGTGGCGAAGCCCTCGCCCTTCAACAGC
>JAEUJK010000068.1 GCA_016794735.1 Gemmatimonadota bacterium
TGCGCACGAGGTCGGTGCGCACCAATACGAAGGTCCCGGACGCGGGGGAGGGGGAGGGATCAGGCATCAGGGTAGCGGGTCCAGCAATGTCGCGAGCGACGTCGGATCCAGGTCGGCGAGTGAGGGGACGTACGCCGATGCTTCGAGGGCAATGTGGGCGGGTTGCGGGCCAACCGCGATGCATGGCAACCCGGCGGCCTGCGCCGCGCGGATCCCCGCGGCCCCGTTCTCCAGGGCGACCACCGTGCCCGCGGCTCCGCCACGATAGCGGCCGAGTCGACGCAGGGCGAGGTGATAGGGCGCAGGATGTGGCTTGTCATCGGTGGCGTCCTCCGCCCCGATGACGAACGCGAAGGCATGCTCGAGGCGCGCGAGGTCGAGCACGGCGCTGATGTCGGTGCGGCGCAACCGGCTCACGGCGGCCAGTCGATGCCGCGTGGCGAGTCGCTCGACGGCCGACCGCGCCCCGTCGGCGAGCATCGTTCCCTTGCTGAGCGAGTGGGCCAGTGCGCGATCGGCGCGCACTGTCGCCAGCTCCAGGTCGGTGGCGTCCAGCGACAGCCGGCGTTCTCGCGCGATCCCGGCGATGGCCTGTGCCGTGGGCCATCCCGCGCACCACTCCCAGTACTCGGTGTCGGTGAGCTCGACGCCGTGCAGCCGCATCGCGTCGGCAATGGCCACGCGCCGCGCCGCGAAGGTGTCGATGAGGATCCCATCGAGCTCCATGAGGACGGCGTCAGGTCGCATGCGGGCCGGCCTCCGCGGCGTACGATGCATCGAGGAGGTCCACGAGGTGCACGGCGCGCGCGCGGTGCCCGCCCGAGAGGAGCCCTGCCCCTAACTGCATGAGGCATCCCGGGTTGCTCGAGACGACCAGGTCGGCACCGCTGGCGTCGATCCGCGCGAGTTTGGTGTCGAGGACGCGGTGCGAGGTGTCGGGCTCGACCAGGTTGTAGATGCCGGCGCTCCCGCAGCACTGGTCGCTGTCCACGAGCGGAACCACCCGCAGGCCCGGGATCGCGCCCAGCACCGCGAGCGGCGGTTGCACGACGCGCTGCGCGTGTTGCAAGTGGCATGGCGCGTCCCAGGCGACGGTCGCGTGCACGGGTCCCCCGCGACGTGGCCCGCGCGCCGCCAACAACTCGCTGACGTCGCGACTGCGTGCGGCGATGCCCTTCGCGCGCTCACGCCACGCGGGATCATCGGCGAGCAGGTGTTCGTATTCCTTGAGGATGCTGCCACATCCCGCGGCGTTCGTCACGACGAAGTCGGCGCCGCTGCGTTCGAAGGCGGCGATGTTCGCCCGGGCCAGTTCCTGCGCCGCCGGCACGTCCCCGGCGTGCGCGTGCAACGCGCCACAACACCGCTGCCCGGGCGCGTCGACCAGCTGGTAGCCGTTGTGCGCGAGGACGCGTTCGGTCGCGCGATTCGTCGTGGCGCACAACCCTTCCATGACGCACCCGGTGAGCAGGGCGACGCGGGGCCCCTCGGCGACTGCCGCGGGCGCATACGATGGTTTGGCGTCGCGGCCTCGCGTCGACTCCAGCATGGCGAACGGGAACGACACGTCGCGTGGTAGCCGGGCCAGCAGGGCGGGGACACCCGTCCACCGCGCGGCACGGGCCACGGCCAGGGCGAGGGTGAGCAGGCGCGGATGACGGAACACCCGGAGGAGGAACCGGGCGACGGCGGGGAGGGGCCGCCGCTGCGCGAGTGTGGCGCGCGTCGCCTCGATCAACGTGCCGTACGGGACGCCGGATGGGCACGCGGTTTCACACCCGCGGCAGCCGAGGCATCGATCGAAGTGCGTCGTGACGCTCTCGTCGGTCAGCTGCAGGTCGCCCTGCAGGAGCCCGCGCATGAGCACCAGGCGTCCACGCGGGGAATCGTTCTCGTCGTCGAGCGCCAGGTAGGTCGGGCATGCCTGCAGGCAGAAGCCGCAATGCACGCACAGGTCGAGCCCCGCTCCCGCGCGGGCGAGCGGAGTGCCGGCGAGTGCGGCCGACGGCGTCGTCGCGTTAGGCGCGTGCATGGTCCATCAAGCCGGGGTTGAGGCGGCGCGCCGGATCATGGGCCCCGCGGATGGTCTGGTTCAGGCGATCCACCGCGGTCGGCGGTCGGCGGAGCTGGAACCCGCGTTCTACGATGATGGCCGGCTGCCGTGGCGCCGTGGCGGCGATCACCTGCGCCTGGTGCTCGGCCGAGGCCATCACGCGGACCACGCCGCGCGCGACCGTGGCATGCAGGCGTGCGTCGGACGGCGCGGCGTGTGTGATCGCGTGCCACAGCACGGGCAGCTCGGAGGGGCGCGTGGAGTACCGCACCACGGTGGCGTCGTGCGGCTCGGACGATCGCAGCATCGCCCATGCGGAGGTCGGGATCTCGACGAGGTGCGCCGTGCGAGCCAGATCGTCGACCGCGGCCATCACCGCGGCCGCGGCGCCGCCCCATCGCACGCACGCGGTGTCGACCGCGGGGAGTCCCATGGCGGCGGCGAGTGGTGCGTTCACCAGCTCCGTGGCAAGCGGCGCGGGCGAGGACCGTTGCATGGTCGACAACAGCGTCGCCAGGTCACGTGCCCCGCGAGGCAGGGCGATGGCGAAGGTGCGGTCAGCGGCGGGCATCGGCCGCAGGCGGACGGTGACCTCGCACAGGATCCCGAGGGTGCCCCAGGCGCCGACGTGGAGCCGGACGAGGTCGAAGCCCGCGACGTTCTTGACCACGCGTCCACCCGCCGTGACGATGGTACCCGCGGCGTCGACGACGGTGATGCCTAACGCGGCGTCGCGAGGTAACCCGATGGACGCGGAAAGGGGACCGGCGGACGCCGTCGCCAGGGTGGCGCCCAGGGTACCGTCGTCCGCGCCCCAGGGATCGAGCGGGAGCCACTGTCCGTGGGCGGCCGTGGTGGCGGCGATGACGGAGAGCGGGGTGCCCGCGCGTGCGGTGAGGGTCAGGTCACCCGGGACGTACTCGGTGATTCCGTGGAGGCCCGAGAGGTCGATGAGGCTGTTGGCCGTGATGCGATCGGCAATGCCGGGCCACGACCCTGCGCCGACGATGCGGTAGGTGGAGGTCGGCGGGGCGTGGCGAAGAAGCTCGGCGAGTTCTTCGGTCGAGCGAGGGCGGAGGTGGGGCAGGGGGCCCCCCCCCGATTTCAATTTGGGTGACAACGCCGCATCCGGCATCATCACCGTGTCCCCGCTCGTGGCAGAATCACGCATCCCTACGCCCTCGCGGCCGGCGCCATCGTCCACTCCTTGCACGAACGCACCGGGACCACCTTCCCCGGGTTGAGTCGACGCTCCGGGTCAAAGCAATCACGGAGCCGGCACATCGCCGCCAGGGACGCCTCGGAAAACAGCTTGGGCATGTACGGCAGCTTGTCGATCCCGATCCCGTGCTCCCCCGTGACACTCCCGCCCGCCGCGATGCACGCATCCATGATGCGAACCATCGCACGCTCCACGCGGGCCGCCTCCCCGGGATCATTCCCGTTGTAGGGTATGTTGGGATGCAGGTTGCCGTCCCCCGCATGGAAGACGTTACACACCGTCACCGCTTCCTCGCGCCCGATCCGGCCGATCTCCCCAAGCACCTCCGGCAACCGCGTCCGCGGGATCACCGCGTCCTGTACCACCAGGTGCGATGACACGCGCCCCATCGCCCCAAACGCCTTCTTGCGCCCCTGCCACAACCGCTGGCGATCGAGTTCGTTCGTCGCCACCCGAACGTCCCGCGCACCGGCGTCGCGACACCAACGTTCCACTGCCGCCACGTCGGCATCGATCCCGGCGTCCGGGCCATCGAGCTCGACCAGCAGGACCGCCGCGGCATCCGTGGGATATCCCGCCGCATAGATCGACGCCTCGACGGCCACGATTGTCGGCTGGTCCATCATCTCGAGGGCCGCCGGCACCAGTCCCGCCGCGATGATCGCACTCGTCGCCCGCGCCGCGGCGTCGATCGAGGGAAAGTCGGCGAGCATTGTTCGCACGGCGGGCGGATTGGCCGTCAACCGGACCGTGGCGTCGAGCACCACGCCGAAACACCCCTCGGAGCCAATGAACGCGCCGAGCAGGTCGTAGCCCTCGGTCTCTCCCGAGGTCGACCCGAGTGTCACGACCTCACCGTTCGCCAGCACCACCGTGAGCGCGAGCACGTGGTTGAGCGTCACGCCGTACTTGAGGCAATGCGGTCCGCCCGCATTCTCCGCCACGTTTCCCCCGATGGTGCACGCCGTTTGGCTCGAGGGATCGGGGGCGTAGTGCAAGCCGTGTGGTGCCACCGCGCGCGTCAGGTGCGCGTTGACCACTCCTGGCTCGACCACCGCCCACCGGTTGACGACGTCGATGTCCAGGACGCGCCGCATACGGTTCAGTCCGACCACGACGGTCCCGTCGGCGAGGGCACCGCCCGACAGCCCGGTCCCGGCCCCCCGGGGGACAAACGATACCTTGCGCCTCGCCAGCAGCTGCACCACCGCGATCGCCTCTTCACGATTGCCGGGCAGGACCACGAGCGCCGGGTCATGCCGATATCCGGGCAGGCCATCCGCGGTGTACGCGAGCAGTTCACCAGGGCGGGTCAGGACGAAGCGCGCCCCGACGATGTCGGCGAGCTCGCGTTCCACGCCCACGGGGAGCATCAGTGGTGCCCGTGGCCGTTGGTCGACGCGGCCCGGTGGCGCGCCGCGCGCGACTCCAGCGACGGGACGGCCTCGGCCAGGATCGCGACCAGCCGCTCGGCGCGCGTTGCGGTGTCGTGGATCGCGAGCAGGCCCTGTCGGTCGCTCAGCGGAAGGTCCAGCAACTGCGCCATCGCATATAGCCGCTCCGGCACGCTCATGGGTAGCGTGGGAGGGGGCGTATGATCGTCGACCAGTTGGCGCGCCGCGCGGGCCGCCCGATCGAAGAGCAGTTCCAGTCGCTCGCGCAGGTCGGAGGTCGGTTCGGTCGACGACTCCAGGAGGGAGACCGTGTCGCCCACGCGATAGGGCGCGTCCGACGAGACGTATCCTCGAAAGACGAAGCGGTCGAGCCCACGAATGGCGATGTTGCTGCGCCCATCGGGCAGGGCCTGCACCGTCTCGACGTGCGCGATCGTCCCGATCGTCCCCGGCGGGAGGGCCTCTTCCGGTGAGCCCTGCGGGTTGCAGACGAGACCGAACCGGCGATCACCGGCCATGATGTCCGCCAGCATCCGGCGGTAGCGCGGCTCGAAGATGTGCAGCAGCTCCACGGTCCCGGGAAACAGGACCATCGGGAGCGGAAACAGGGGAACGGAGGCCACGCCTCAACCTATCAGGCCACGACGTCCTCCCGGGAGCGGGATCAGCACCTCGTGGCGGCTAGCCGTATCTTCCCGGACGATCGCGCCGGGACGGTCCCGGGCGGTCCTAAATGCTGACATGTACCTCACGTTCATCATAGTCGGGGCCCTCGCCTCCCCATTGGCCGACGCTCCGACGGATTCGGTCCGTCGCCCCGCGGGGGCCGGGCGGGCTGACTCCGTCGTGTACAAGCGTCCGGAAGAGATCCGGATCCCGGTGCGGCGCGCGCGGACCAAGCCCGTGCTCGATGGCCGCCTCGATGACGAGGTGTGGAAAGAGGCCGCCCCCCTCGATCGCTTCGTGCAGTACGAGCCCGTCGATGCGGTGTTGCCGCCGCAGCCCAGCATCGGGCGGGTGGCGTACGACGGTGAGTTCCTCTATGTCGCCTTCCGCGCCTTCGAGCCGAAGCGCGACGATATCCGCGCGACGATTCACCCGCGTGAGCGTGGTGGCGAGCTGGACGACAAGATCGCGATGTCGGTGGACACCTACAACGACAATCGCCGCACGTACGTGTTTCGCGTTTCTCCGGCCAACCTGCAGTTCGACGGGGTGAAGACCGAGGGACAGCGGACGGACGACACACCGGACTTCGTGTGGTACTCCGCGGCCCGCGTGGACAGCGCCGGGTGGACGGTGGAGGCCGCCATCCCCTTTGCATCGCTGCGACTGCCCCCGTCGGACTCCATGGACTTCGGGTTCGACATGGTGCGCTACCACGGCAAGGCGGGTGTGCGCAGCTCCTGGTCGCCGCGGCGGCGTGGTAACCCGTGCGACATCTGCCAGCAGGGTACCCTCGTCGGGCTCACGGGCATTCAGCTGCGGCGCACCGTGGACTTGCTGCCGTATGTCTCGGGCACGGAGGTGGGCCTCCGGTCGTTTGGCTCCGACTCGGCCTTCCTCGGCGGGCAGTTCCGGCCCATCGCGCCGCCGCGCGGATTTGCGATGGAGTCTCCGCGTGGAGCGGTCGGTGGTGACCTGCGTGTTGCGATCACGCCGTCGACGACCCTGAACGCCACGTTCAATCCCGACTTTTCGCAGGTCGAGTCGGACGACGAACA
>JAEUJK010000111.1 GCA_016794735.1 Gemmatimonadota bacterium
CCACATGGCAAAGACAGCACTGGTCGTGGATGACTCGACCACCATGCGCGAGATGGTCTCCTACTCGCTGAAGGAAGCCGGCTTTGACACCCTCACGGCCGGCGACGGTCAGCAGGCGCTCGACGTCCTGCAGGGCAAGGCGGTTGACCTGATCATCTCGGACCTGAACATGCCGGTGATGGACGGCCTCACCTTCATCCGGAACGCGCGGCAGCGCGAGGAGCTGAAGGGGGTCCCGATCCTCATGCTGACGACGGAGTCGCAGGCGAGCATGAAGGAACAGGGCAAGGCCGCCGGTGCGACCGGGTGGCTCGTGAAGCCCTTCAATCCCGAGATGCTCCTGAAGGTGATCGCGAAGGTCGTTCCCTGATCGCGGTCGCGCACTGACATGAGCACCAACGACTTTCAGGACTTCGCGGACGCGTTCTTCGAGGAGTCGGCGGAGCACGTCGCGGCGGTCGAGGATGGCCTCCTGCGCCTGGACGCTGGCAAGCTCGAGTCCGAGGGGATGCATGGTGTCTTTCGCGCCGTGCATTCCATCAAGGGACTCGCGGCGACGCTGGGGTTTGGCGAGGTCGCGGCCTTCACGCACGACCTCGAGAGCGTGCTCGATCGCTTGCGGAGCGGCGACATGGTGTCGTCGCCCGATCTCGCGCAATTGCTCCTGCGCTCCAACGACACGCTGAAGGCGCTGCTGGATGCGAGTCGGGCGGGCCAGGCCGCTTCCGTCCCGACCGATGAGGTCACGGCGGCGTTGCGTGCGGTGCTGCAGGGGCCCGAGGCGAAGCCAGAGGCACCGCGTGCGGCCGCCCCCAGCACCGAAGCGCGGCAATACTCGGTGCGCTTCGTGCCGCGTGGCGGGTTGTTCGCGACGGGACAGGATCCGATGCTGGTCGTGCGCGAGCTCGCGGAGCTCGGGGACGATGTCACCATCGTGTGCGAGACGACCCGCCTGCCGCTGCTGGATGCGCTCGATCCCGAGCAGTGCTACCTGATCTGGGTCGTGAAGGTCACGACGTCCGCCGGCCGCGATGCGATCGAGCAGGCCTTCATGTTCCTCGAGGACGAGTGCGAGTACTCGATCCGCGACGTGACCGAGGACCCGGCGCGCGCGGGGGTCGCGGCGATCGCCCCGCCGATCAAGCAGGTGGCCGCCGCCGTGGTCGACGCCAAGCCGGTGGCGGCCGAAGCCACGTCGATCCGTGTGCCGACCGACAAGGTCGATGCCCTGGTCGACCTCGTGGGCGAACTGGTGATCTCGCAAGCGATGGTCAACCAGATCGCGACGACGTTCGACATGGGACGCCTGCAGGAGCTGCAGGAGGCGCTGGCCTCGCTCGATCGCAGCACACGCGACCTGCAGGAGCGGGTCATGAGCGTGCGCATGTTGCCGGTGGCGACGGTGTTCAACCGCTTTCCGCGCCTGGTGCGCGATGTCTCGGGCAAGATCGGCAAGAAGGTGCAGCTGGAGCTGCAGGGCGCGGAGACCGAACTCGACAAGGGGATGATCGAGCGGATCGGCGATCCGCTCACCCACCTCGTGCGCAACGCGATCGACCATGGGCTCGAGACGCCGGCGGATCGCCTCGCGGCCGGGAAGTCGGAGACCGGGACGGTCACGCTGCGCGCCTTCCACGAAGGCGGCAATGTCGTCATCGAGGTGGCGGATGACGGGCGCGGGCTCAACACGGCGCGCATCCGCGAGAAGGCGATCACGAACGGGCTGATCCGCGCCGAGGACGTGCTGACCGATGATGAGTTGCATGCGCTGATCTTCGCACCGGGTTTCTCGACGGCGGCGCAGGTGAGCGACCTGAGTGGCCGCGGCGTCGGGATGGATGTCGTGAAGCGCAACGTGGAAGGGATGAGCGGGTCGGTCACGGTGACGTCGTCGCCGGGGCGGGGAAGCCGCGTCCGGATTCGCCTGCCGCTGACCCTGGCCATCCTCGACGGGCTGATCGTGGGTGTGGGCGGCGCCAGCTACGTGCTGCCGCTGCTGTCGGTCGTGGAGTCGCTGCGGCCGCACCCCCGCGACGTGCGCACGATCCTCGGCGACGGTGAGGTGCTTGTCGTGCGTGGCGAGAGCCTCCCCTTCGTCCGGCTGCACAGTGTCTTTGGCCACCAGAACGCCACGGTCGACCCGAGCCAGGCGATCGTCGTGATCGCCGAGACCGACGGGCGGCGCTTCGGCCTGATGGTGGACGACGTCCTCGGCCAGCAGCAGGTCGTGATTAAGAACCTCGAGGCCAACTACCGAAAGCTGGACGGCGTGATGGGGGCCACCATCCTTGGCGATGGGCGCGTCTCCCTCATCTGCGACATCCAGGAGCTGTTCCGGCATACCACCACCCGTCGCCATGCGGCGGACATCGGCGCCGCCATGGCCGGGGCGCCCGAGGAATCGTTTGCATGACTGCCCCCACGTTCGAGCAGGACCTCGACCTGGCGACCGACGCCAACCAGTACCTGACCTTCCAGCTGGGCGACCAGGAGTACGGCCTGGA
>JAEUJK010000131.1 GCA_016794735.1 Gemmatimonadota bacterium
GTTTGCGACGGCGTTAGGTGACAGCGCGATCGACGAACTCGCGGAATACCTGGTGAGCGGCAAGGCCCCCACCCGCACCCCGCGCGACGTCCGCACCTTCCTCAAGTACCGCAACACCACGTTCGACATCTTCCTGGACCATGAGGGATACCCCGGCGTGAAGCCGCCGTGGGGCACCCTCAACGCCATCGACCTCAACTCGGGAGAGACGAAGTGGTCGATCCCGTTCGGGGAATACCCCAAGCTGGTGGCGCAGGGACTCACCAACACCGGCAGCGACAACTACGGCGGCGCGATCGTCACCGAAAACGGGCTCCTGTTCATTGCCGCGACGACGTACGACAACAAGATCCGTGCGTTCCACAAGGCCGACGGCAGGCTGCTCTGGGAAGCCCAACTTCCGGCAGCAGGGATGACGACCCCGTCGACGTACATGGTGAACGGCCGGCAGTTCGTCGTGATCGCGGCGGGCGGTGGCAAGAACGGGGCACCGAGCGGCGGGACCTACGTCGCGTTTGCCCTCCCCACGCCGTAGGCCACCCGCGTCCCGCGCATCCACCCCCTTTCCCTCGTTGAGGACTCCCTGATGCCTCGTCGATCCCTCACCGCCGTCCTGCTGGTCGGCGCGATTGCGTTCCCGGCGGCTGGCGCCCAGGGGCGGGTCACCCCGGACACGCCACGTCCCATCGACGCCGGATCCAGCCTGTGGGCCGAGGAGCTGACGTTCATGGAGGTGCGGGACCTCGTCCGCGCGGGGACGACCACGATCATCATCGGCACCGGGGGCGTGGAGCAGAACGGGCCCTACGTCGCCGGCGGCAAGCACAACTTCGTGCTGCAAACGGTGATGCCCTACGTCGCCCGTGCCGTTGGACAGGCCCTGCTGGCACCGATCGTCAAGTTTGTCCCCGAGGGGCGCATCGAACCCACCGCGAGCGGGCACATGCAGTTCGCCGGCACCGTCTCACTCGAGGCATCCACCTTCGAGGCGCTGCTCACCGACATCTGCCGCAGCTACGCCGCGCACGGGTTCACGGACCTCGTGCTCATCGGCGACTCCGGCGGCAACCAGCGCGGCATGCAGAACGTGGCCGACGCCCTCAACGCCAAGTGGATCGCCGCAGGCCTCACGGCGCGGTTGCACTACCTCCCCGAGTACTACACCGAGGACCAATGGAGCTACGACTTCCTGAAGGCACAGGGGATCGTGCAGGTCGACTCGATGGCGCCGCAGGGGCAAGCACGCGACCGCCGCACCGACACCCGCAACGGGATGCACGACGACATCTATTATGAGGCGCAGATCGCCGTCCAGGATCCCAACCTCATTCGCGCGGCGCAGCGTCAGCGCGCCGGCCAGATGTCGCTGCACGGGGTGGACCTCTCCAACATCGAGAAGACCGTGGAACTCGGGCGAAAGCTCGCGGAGTACCGGGCGGGGATCACCGCGCGGGCACTGGCCCGGTCGCGCCAACGCCTCCGCACCCCCTGACTCGCGGGGCCTCGAGCAGAGCACCTTTTCCGGGCCGGCGGGTACTGAGCCGAGCACGACCACACCTCGTCATCGTTCCCGTGTTCCTCACCCGGCTTCGACAGCTGGTTGTCCTCGTTCTCGTCGGCATCCTGGCTCCACGCGCGGGGGCCCAAACGAGCGGCGACGGCTTCATGTTCCGTTCGCCCACCTGGCGCCTCGCGATCCAGACCGGGGTCGCCCAGCCCCGCGCCAAGAGCGACATCTTCGACTTCATCACCTCTGAGCTCACACTCGGCCGCGGCGACTTCACCGGCGCGCAGTTCGCTGGCGCCCTGGCCTATCGGGTCGCCCCGCGGGTGGAGATCGCCTTCAGCGCCGGGTACACGGGGCGGGCCGCCGACTCGGAGTCGCGGCTCTTCGAGGGGGATGACGACCTCCCGATCCTCCAGACCACCGAGCTGCACCGGGTGCCGCTGCTGGCCACCGCCCGGCTGTCGCTGCTCTCGCTGGGACGAAGCGTCGGGCGCTACGCCTGGATTCCTCGCAAGGTCGTCCCGTACGTCGGCGCGGGGGGTGGCGCGGTCTGGTACAAGCTCCGGCAGTCCGGCGAGTTCGTGGATAACGAGACCCTCGACATCTTTGAGGATCAGTTCGAGTCCAAGGGTTGGTCGGTGGGGGCAACCGGGTTCGCCGGGACGGACATCTCCCTGGGCCCCCGTTACGGAATGACCGCCGAAGCCCGTTATTTGTGGGCGAAGGGCCCGATGAACGGGGATTTCGGGACGTTCAACAAGATCGACCTTTCGGGGTATGACGCCTCGATCGGGATCTTTTTCAGGTTCTAAGGGAGGCACCCATGCGCGTTCGAATCCGTGTCCCGCGAGTGGTCCTGGCCCCGGCACTGCTCCTGGGGCTCGCCAGCTCCGCCAGTGCCCAGGCGACGTCGTCGAGTCCATGGGAGCCGTGGATCGGCTGCTGGGACCTCATCCCGCGGGCCACGAGTGCGGAGAGTCCCTCGCGCGTGTGCGTGATTCCCACGGAGTCGCCGCGAGCGGTGGAAGTGCTCTCGGTGTCCGGTGACAGCGTCCTCTCCCGCGAGTACCTCGACGCCGCGGGCGACAAGCGCGAGGTGGCGCGCGACAACTGCAAGGGCTTCGAGACGATCACCGGCAGCGGGACGCGCATGTACCTGCGGACCTCGCTCAAGTGCGGCACGGTCGGCCGGCTGACCAACAGCGTGATGTCGATCTCGTCGTCGGGTGAGTGGATCGACGTGCAGGGCGTGGCGATCGGCTCCAACGTTGGCGTGCGGGCGGCGCGGTACCGCGAGACCCCGGCCACGACGCAGGTCCCGGCCGTTGTTGCGACCGCGTTGCGCGGGCACCCGCGCGGCATGTACGCCGCACGCATCGCAGCCGCCGGGATGGTTCGTCCCTCGGACGTGGTGGAAGCGTCGCGCCACCTGGAGGTCGGCGTGCTGCAGACCTGGCTCGCGGAGCGCGGACAGGGCTTCCTGCTCGATGCCCGTGAACTTGTCGCACTCGAGGAGTCCGGCGTCTCGCCCTCGGTCATCGACATCATGGTAGCGCTGTCGTACCCCGAGGTCTTTGCGCTCGACCGCACGCGATTGGGTGAGGCCCCACCGGACCTGCGCGGCGATGACCGCGTCGTGTGGGGTGGCGACATGATCGACGACTATGGCTACGGCTACGATCCGTACGGCATGGGCTACGGCCGCGGCTACGGATGGTACGGCGGCAACCAGCCGGTGGTCGTGGTGCGTGCCCCGTCGGGTGACGCGCCAGACGCTGAACATGGCAAGGTCGTGAAGGGCCGCGGCTACGTCTCCGGGCGTGGCGATACGGCGCGCAGCGGCGAGGAACGCAGTGGCGGGTCGAGCACGAGTGGGCGTGCCGGTTCCTCGGGCTCGTCGGGCGGCAGCTCCGACAAGGGCTCCAGCACGGGCCGCAAGGCCAAGCCAAAAGGCGGCAGCTAGTCCCGCCCTCGAGTGGCACAGCGCCTGACCGCACGCACCGCGGTCAGGCGTTTTTGTTTAGCGACTCCTACGCTCCCGCACGGCGCGATCGTGTGCTCGTCAGGCGCGAGACCAAGAGGAAGACAGCAATCGAGGCGACGAGGCCGAGCGCCGTACCACTCACACCGGCGGGCATGGTGAGGACGCGGGCCCAGGCCAGTGCCTCCAACCCAACCGTCAGCACGATGCCCGTCACGATCGACGCGATCGCTCCCTCGCGCGTGGCGCCGTCCCAGTTGAGCCCGATCGCGACCGAGGGAACGAGGGTGGACGCAAACAGCCCCCACCCGAAGACGCCGAGCAATGCGACGAGCAGGGTGGACTCGAGGGCGATGACGGTGGCCACGATGGCGAGCCCCAGGGTCGCCAGCCGCCCGGCGCGCAGGCTGTTGTCCCATCGACGCCCGATCCACGCGGGAATGTCGTGCGTCACGGCGGCCGCGCCCACGTTGAGGAACGCGTTGACGGAACTCATGATCGCCGCGGCAACCCCGGCAAACACGAGGCCGGCGAGCGTCGGCGGGGCAAAGGCCAGGAGGAAGGTCGTCGTCGCATCGTCGGGACGGGCCAGCGGGGCCAGGGTCCCGCGGTGGACGAGCGCGCGCACCACGAGCCCGACCCCAACGAACAACAGCAGGGTCAGGGCCATGACGGCATTCATGATCGCAGGATACCAGCGCACACGCGCCGCCTCGCGCAGCATGTAGAACTTGTTGATGACGTGCGGCTGGCCGAGGGCGCCGACACCAAACACGAAAAACCAGCTCAGGGCGGCCAGCGGGGAGAGCCGGCCAAACGGCGACAGCAGCGCGGGATCGGCCTGCATGAGGTCACCGGCAATGGCCGTCATCCCCTCCCCCACCCGCCAGACCTGCACGGTCACCGCCACCGACGCCACCGCCATCACCGTCCCCTGGAAGACGTCGGTGTAGACCCCGGCCAGGATGCCGCCGCCAACCGTATACGCCACGGTGAGCACCGCCCCCACCACGATCGACGCGGGCAGCCCCCAGCCAAACACCGCATCGATCACCAGGCCAAGGGCCAGCAGGTTGGTGGCGAGGTAGCC
>JAEUJK010000247.1 GCA_016794735.1 Gemmatimonadota bacterium
GACGAGCACCACCAGCACGACCACGGGGTTGAGCGTGCCCACGCCGAAGAGCAATGCGGAGATGAGCTTCGACGACAGCACGGCGCCCAACAGCCCGAGCACCGCACCGAGGCCGACCAGCCGCGCTGACTCGCGTGCCACCAGGCGGGACACGTCGTGCGAGGTCGCGCCGAGTGCAAGGCGTATGGCAAGCTCCTGCCGACGTTGGCTGACGAGATAGGCCAGCAGGGCGTAGGTTCCCGCGATGGCGAGGATCAACGCCGCCATCGCGTAGGCACTCATGAGTTGGGTGGCCGTGATCATCCGCGCGCGCGCTTCCCGCACGATGTCGCCCAGGGTCGAGATGTTGTACGTCGCGATGTCCGGGGCCGCGCTGCGCACCACCCGACGGATGGGGTCCACGAGCATCATCGCATCACCGCGCGCGCGCACCACGATGGAGATCTCGGTGCGAAAGGCGAGGAACGAGTATGTCCCGAGGCCCGGAACATAGAACTCAGGCCGTGGAGGTTCGGTGAGGCTGCGGTTCCTTGCGTCGCGCACCACGCCCACGATCGGCATCCAGGGGGAAACGGGTCCGAACCGCAGGCGCTTGCCAATGGGATCCTCGCCATCAGGAAAGAGCAGGCGGGCAAGGGATTCGCTGATGACGAGCGGCGTGTTGGTGGCCGTGGCGTCGTCGTCACTGAAGAGCTGTCCCTTGACGAGGGGAATGGACATCGCGTCGAAGTAGTCGTGGCTCACGACGCGGTAGTCGGCTATGGGATCGCTGCCATCGGCGAGGAACGGTCGTCCTTCCACGGCCATCGCCTGGTCGCGGCGACCGAGTTCCAGGGGGAGGGCGTTGACCAGTCCCGCCGCGGCGACACCCGGCAGCGTACGCACGTCGCCAATGACGCGACGCAGCACCAGCTCCCGCTGGGTCCGATCGCGCAGCATGGGCGCGGGCAGGTTGATGCGCAGGCTGATCGTGGAATCCGTGCGAAACCCAAGCGCGACCTGTTGCACCTGGCGCGCGGAGGCAATCAGCAGTGCCGCGTTATGCAGGAGGAGAACGGCAAGGGCCACCTGCGCCACCGCGAGCGATGCACGCAACCGGTTGGCGACACGCGGCGCGGCGGCCACGCCCCGTCCCTGCAACCGACGGGCAGGGTCCCGCCCTGCGATCAGGAAGACAGGCGCCGCCCCGATCACCGCCCCGATGAGCAGGACGCCGATCGCCGTGATGACCACGGAGCGCAGGTCCGCGAGCGGACCATGGATGGAGACACCGGCCGGAAGGAGCCTAACGAGCAGCCGGGCACCGCCCACAGCGGCCGCCGCGCCAAGGGCAGCGCCGGCAGTGGCCAGCACGAGGCCCTCCACGAGGGCACTGGCGACGAGGCGCGTGCGGCTCGCGCCGAGCGCGGCGCGGACCGCGATCTCCCCACCGCGCTGGATGGCACTGGCGAGTTGGAGGTTCACCACGTTCGCGCACGTGAGCACGAGGAGGAGCACGACGCCCGTGAACAGCAGGAGGATGACCGGCTTGACGTCGCCGATGGTG
>JAEUJK010000250.1 GCA_016794735.1 Gemmatimonadota bacterium
AACCTGCCGAGTGCCACGCTCGCGATCCTCGCGTTAGGCGCCTCGGTCGCCCTGATCTCCAGCACCGAGTCACCGTTCTGGACGACGGCCGCCGCGCTCGGGCGCGACAACCCCGGCTCGGCCGGCGGCGTCCTCAACCTCATGGGGAACCTGGGCGGGGTCGTCTCCATCTGGCTCGTCCCGCCCATGAAGGACGCGTGGGGCTGGACGGCGATGCTGGGGTTCTGGGCCACGCTGCAGGTGGTGGCCGCGCTGCTGTGGCTCCTGGTTCGCCCGCCGGTCAGCGCACCAGCGCCATCCCGTCCGTGAGCCAACGCACCACGTAGTCCGCGCTGCTCGGCCGGCACGCGACGAGGTAGCGATCCGGCGCGAGCGGTGCGATGAACACCCCGGCGCGGCCGATCAGCGTCTGGGCGCAGCGCCCGGGAGGAAGGACGCGCGGCCTGACGTCGAGCGCGCAGCAACTCGCCAGCACTTCACGCACGCGCGGTCCCTCGAGCACCAACCCGACCCGCGACGCCGTGGTATCGATCACGGCGCCCTCGTCACCGACCGCCGCCCGCAACGCGTCCACGTTGGGCGCACCGCCGAGGAGGGCCCATTCATCGGGGCGCAGCCCGCAGACCATCACCCCGCTCGCGCCGCGCGAGACGACATTGACCGCAGGCAGGGCCGCCAGCTCCAGGGCGCGCGCGAGGCGCTCGCAACCGGTCCCGCGCGCGCGCAGGGTGAGCCCGGGGCGCAGTTCCAGCAGCTCGAGCCGTGCCGCGTCGTGTGATGCGTTGCGCATCAGCGTCTGCCAGGATCGCTCAGCCATCGCGACGCGCTCCCCGCGGATCGTAGTGCACCGGGTCCACGATCGACACCGCCGCCACGCCGCCGTCCAGCGGGACGTAGAGGGTCTCGCCGTGTCGCGCCCGTCCGCTCTTCAGCAGGGCCATGCCTAACGAGCGGCCCAGCGTCTCGCTCCACCGCGACGACGTGACATGTCCCTCGAGGGCCATCGGCGGGGCGTGCACCCGGCGCGTGATGGCGGCCCCCTCGGGGATCACGACCTCCGGGTCCCACGGCGCAATCCCAACGAGCTGCAGCCGGTCCCCGGCCTGCATGGCCGGGCGCCGCCACGAGCGACGGCCGATGAACTCCTTCGCCGGGGCGACCATCCAACCGAGGCCCGCGTCGAGCGGCGTCGTCGTGCCCTCGGTATCCTGCCCCACGATGAGGTAGCCCTTCTCGATGCGCAGGCACTGCATCGCCTCGAGCCCGTACGGCACGGCGCCCGCGGCGACCGCCGCATCCCACAGTTGGGGTCCGCGATCCCACGGCACGCTGATCTCGTACGCCAGCTCCCCGGAGAATGAGACCCGGGCGATGAGCGCGTCGGCGATCCCCGCCACGCTCGTGCGCCGGATCCCGAGGAACGGAAAGTCCTCGCGGCTCACGGCGAGGCCTGGTGCGAGGGACGCCAGCACCTGGCGCGCCCCGGGCCCGGCAAGCGCCACCGTGGCCAGCTGCTCGGTCACCGCGGTCACCCACACGCGACGTGACGGCCATTCGGTCTGCAGCCATTCCTCCATCCAGTCGACCACGGCGGCCGCGTGACTGGTGGAGGTCGTGACCAGGTAGTGCTCGGGGCCCAGTCGCAGCACCAGCCCATCGTCGAAGATGCTGCCATCCATGCGGCACATCACGGAATACCGCCCCTTCCCCACACCGATGGAGCCGATCCCGTTGATGTACAGCTGCTCGAGGAACCAGGTGGCGTCGGGGCCCTGGACGTCGACCTTGCCTAACGTGGAGACGTCCGTGACCCCCGCCGCACTGCGCACCGCGCGGCACTCGCGGCGGATCGCGGCGTCACGCGCCTCGAACGGACGCGGATAACAGGTGGGCCGCATCCACTGGCCGGCCGTCTCGAACACCGCGCCATGCGAGAGGTGGCGCTCGTAGATCGCGGTCGTGCGCACGGGATCGAACATCGCCCCGCTGGCCCGACCGGCGAGCGCGTGGAACGACAGCGGCTCCACCGGCGGCCGGCTCCCCGACGTCCCGACCTGTGATACGGGTTGGTCGAGAAGGGCTGCCGTGAGCACCCCCGCGTTCACCTTGGCCGATCGCCCCTGCTCGATCCCGGTCCCGATCAGCGTGTATCGCTTGACGTGTTCGATGTGGGTGAGCCCCGACCGCGCGGCGCGCTGCACCCCCGCCACCGTCGCGTCCCGGTGCAGGTCGACGAA
>JAEUJK010000251.1 GCA_016794735.1 Gemmatimonadota bacterium
TCCGCGGAGCACCCGCTCCACGAGTACGCAGGCGAAGAAGGCGATCGAGATGACGCCGTTCATCGTGAAGAAGGCGGCATCCAGCTTCGACAGGTCGCCCGGCTTCACGAGGTGATGTTCCCACGCGAGCAACGTCGCGGCAATCGCGACCCCCACCGCGTACCACACGCCGGCGCCGGTGACGACCCCAACGACGGTGAGCGAGGCCACCGTGACCACGTGCAGCGCACGCGCCACGAGGATGGCGCGACGTTCGCCCAGCATCGCCGGGATCGAATGCAGGCCGTTGGCGCGATCGAACTCGGTGTCCTGCAACGCGTAGAACACGTCGAAGCCGCCGACCCAGGTCGACACGGCCAGCGCGAGCACCACCGGCATCCACCACGGGCTCGGCCATGCCCCCGT
The DNA here is from genome assembly GCA_016794735.1 of Gemmatimonadota bacterium. Classification (GTDB taxonomy): domain Bacteria; phylum Gemmatimonadota; class Gemmatimonadetes; order Gemmatimonadales; family Gemmatimonadaceae; genus RBC101. Next base: position 406 of record JAEUJK010000251.1, read on the forward strand.
CACCGCGAGGTAGCCGCCCACCGGCGCGATCGAGAGCCCGGCACCCAGCACGAGGTGCGACCAACGCGTGAAGCGCTTGGTGTAGCTGTAGAAGCAGACCCATCCCAGCGCGAGCGGCGAGAGCAGCCCACACAGGCGATTGAGCTGCCAGGAACTCCAGATGAAGGCGGCCCCGGCCACCGCGACGGCCACCGTCGCCTCGCGCACGCCTAACGCGCCGCTGGGCAGCTCGCGCATCCGCGTGCGCGGGTTCATCGCGTCCACGTCGCGGTCGACGATCCGGTTGAACCCCATCGCGGCAAACCGCGCGCAGGTGAACGCGAGGGCGATCCAGCCGACCATCGCCGCCGACACCGGGGCGTGGTAACTCGCCAGGGTCGCCCCGACAAACGCGAACGGCAACGCGAAGACCGTGTGCGGCAACTTCACGAAGTTCGCGTACCGGATGAGGCGCGAGGCCCCCGCGAAGGTCTGCCCCTCGAGCGGCGCCGGGGAACGGGGCGAGGGAGCCGTCATTTCGGGATCCCGAGCCTCGACCAGATCGCGTCCACCCGCGCCTTCGTGGCGTCGTCCATCTCGATCACCTTCGGCCAGTTGCGCGTGAACCCCTCCTCCGGCCACTTGCGCGTCGCGTCGATCCCCATCTTGGAGCCGTAGGTGAACGCGCGGCTGCCGTGGTCGAGCACGTCGACCGGTCCCATGGTGAAGCGGACGTCACGCTCGGGATCGATGTTGTTCAGCGCCACCCACCACGCTTCCTGCGGGTTGCGCACGTTCACTTCCTTGTCGAGCACGACGATCACCTTCGCGAGCGACATGAGCCCCGCCCCCCAGAGCGCATTCATCGCCTTGTAGGCATGCCCCGGGTACTGCTTGTCGATCGAGACGAACACGAGGTTGTGGAAGATCCCCTCGGCCGGCATGTGGTAGTCGACGATTTCCGGCGTCGTCAGGCGCAGCAACGGGAGGAAGATCCGCTCGGTCGCGCCACCGAGGTAGAAATCCTCCATCGGCGGGCGCCCCACGATCGTCGTCGCGTAGACGGGATTGCTCTTCATCGTGACGGCCTTCACGTGCACGCGCGGGTACAGGTCGGCCTCGCTGTAGAAGCCGGTGTGGTCACCGAACGGGCCTTCCACGACGAGCGCCTCGGCGGGGTCGATCTCCCCCTCGATCACGATCTCGGCGTCCCATGGGACGTCGAGGTCGCAGGTGATGGCCTTCGTGAGGGCCACCGGCTCCTTCCGCAGGAAACCCGCGAAGATGAACTCGTCCACGTTAGGCGGGAGCGGCGCCGAGGCCGAGTAGACCGAGGCCGGATCGGCGCCGATGGCGATGCAGACCGGCATCTTCTCGCCGCGCTCGGCCATCTCGCGCCAGTGCGCCGCGCCCACCTTGTGGCGCTGCCAGTGCATGGCCACCGAGTCCTTGCCGAGGGCCTGCACGCGATACATCCCGACGTTGCGGATCCCGCGCTTCGGGTCCTTCGAGATCACCATCGGCAGCGTGATGAACGGGCCGCCGTCTTCTGGCCAGCAGGTGAGGACCGGGATCTTGCGCAGGTCGATCTGCGACCCGGTCCACACCACTTCCTGGCACGGCGGGGAGCCCCCCTTGCGACGCGGCGGGAACTTGGCCACCTCGAGCAGGCGCGGCAGCATGCTGAGCTTGCCCATGATCCCCTCGGGGACCTTGAGGTCCATCAGCTGCGTGATGCGTCGCCCGATGTCGTCCAGGTCCTCGACGCCTAACGCCATCGACATGCGACGCGTTGAGCCGAAGAGGTTGATCGCCACGGGGTAGGCCGAGCGGGTGCCGTCGTCGAGGATGGGGTGCTCGAACAGGAGGGCCTTGCCGCCCCCCGGCATCTTGCTCACGCGGTCCGTGATCTCGCAGATCTCGAGCTTGGCCCGCACGGGTTCGGTGATGCGGACGAGTTCACCCGCCGCGTCGAGCGCGGCGATGAACGAGGGAAGGTCGGGAAATGCCACGAGGGCGTCGGTTCAGGAGGTCAGAGCGCCGTCGACTGCTCGCCGACGTGGATGGCGGCAATGCCGAAGGTCAGGGGCTGCCAGGTCACCCGGGCGAAGCCGGCCGCGCGCATGCGGCGCGCCAGCTCATCCCCAACGGGGAAATGCTTCACGGACTCCGGCAGGTACGTGTAGGCGGTGCGGTGCCCGCTCACCAGGCGGCCAATCATCGGCAGCACATGGTGGAAGTACAGGTGGTAGAACCCGCGCACGAGCGCGGAGCGCGGGGTCGAGAACTCGAGGATCACGAAGCGCGCCCCCGGACGCAGCACGCGTCCCACCTCGGCGAGGCAGGCATCGAGGCTCGCGACGTTGCGGATGCCGAAGGCGACGATCGCGCCGTCGACCGAGGCATCGTCCAACGGAAGCGCGAGCGCATCGGCCACGACGGGTGCGATGGGGACCCCCGCGGCCTTGCGACGACCTGCGCGCAGCATGGGCTCCGCGAAGTCCGCCGCGATGATCCGCCCCTGGAAGCCCCGGGTCCGCTGCAGCTGCGCCGAGACGTCCAGCGTGCCGGCGCACACGTCGAGGTAGGTGCCCCCCGGCTCCCGCGACCATCCCAGCGCCTCGAGCGCACGCGCGCGCCAGCGCCGGTCGATGTTGAAGCTCAACAGGTGGTTCAGGAGATCGTACGAGGGGGCGATCTCCGAGAAGATGCGGCGGACGTAATCGCGCTTGACCGCTCCACCCGCAGCTGCGTCGCGCACCTCG
>JAEUJK010000275.1 GCA_016794735.1 Gemmatimonadota bacterium
GGCACGGTGATCGAGTCGATCGACGGCACGCCGATCGGCGAATCGGTCGACTTCAACCAGCTGCTGAACCGCAAGGCGGGCAAGAACGTGCTGCTGGGGCTGCGCGAGGGAACGGCCACGCGCGAGGTGGTCGTGAAGCCGGTCTCGTTAGGTGAGGAGGGGCGCCTGCTCTACACGCGGTGGGTGCGCCGCAACCAGCTGGAGGTCGAACAGGCCAGCGGCGGCAAGCTCGGGTACGTGCACATCCCCGGGATGAACGACGGCGCCTATCGCACGACGTTCGAGGAAGTCATGGGCAAGTATGCCGGGCGCGACGGGATCGTGGTCGACACGCGGCACAACGGTGGCGGCGACCTCGTGGCCGACCTCGCGATGTTCCTCAGCGGCCAGAAGTTCTTCGACTACACCACTGACACCCGCAGCAGCGGCTTTGAGCCCAACTTCCGCTGGACCAAGCCGAGTGTCGCGCTGGCCAACGAGGCCAACTATTCTGACGGACATTGCTTCGCGTACGCGTACAAGGACCTCAAGATCGGTCCCCTCGTCGGGATGCCGGTGCCCGGGACCTGCACGTTTGCCGGGTGGGAAGGGTTGCAGGACGGGCTGCGCTGGGGCGTGCCGGGATTGGGCGTGAAGGACGCCAAGACGGGCAAGTACCTGGAGAACCTGCAGACCGAACCCGACGTGAAGGTGCGCAACGAGGCCGCGCTCGTGGCCAAGGGGCGTGACCAGCAGTTGCAGGCCGCGATCGCTCAATTGCTCCGCGTGGTACAGTAGGCCGCTTGCCCCTCGACGCCACCGCGGTCGAGGGGCGCAGTGGTTCACGCCGACCCTGTCCACCTGCCGGGATGGAGGGCAGTTTATCGGACCCCCAAGGGAGCTTCGTATGCTTCGGTCTTTCCCGCGTTTGACCCTGCTGGCCGGACTCGTGGCCTGGTCGCCGGTGCAGACGACGCCGAGTGAGGTCGTGCAGGCGTTCTACAAGGCGTGCAACGAGGGCAAGTACAGTGTGGCCGAAGCCCTCGCGACCAAGGAGACCGTCGACTACCTCAAGAACACGATGTCCATGGCTGGCGGGCTGCGAGGTTACTGCGACGCGATGACCGAGGAAGGCACGCTGACGAAGGTCGAGATCCTCACCGAGCGTATTCGCGGTGAAGGGGCGCGCATCTCCCTCAAGTTCCACTACAAGAGCGCACCGGAAGAGACGGGGGAGGAGACGCTCCTCAAGACGCCGGCCGGATGGCGCATCCAGGTGCTCGGTCAAGGCAAGTAGCCCGGCCGCGTCCCCGAAGGTGGGACGCGGCCGCCTGCATCAGGCGCGCGCTGGGATCTCCACCTTGATGTTGCGCCACTTGCCCTGGCGGAACCGCGTCACGCTCAACGCGCAACGCGTGACGTGCCCCACGAGGATCGCAATCCAGATGTCGATGGGATCCAGGGTCGACGTCGCACGGATGATCGTGCAGATCCCCAGCGGGACGATCACCTGTGAGATGATCGAGATGTAGAGCGGGCTCTTCGTGTCGCCCGTGCCCTGCAATCCACCCGTGTAGCTCAACGCCACGGTGATGAACAGGCCGGACACCGAAAGCACCCGCAGCAGCAGCGAGCCGATCTCCACGACCGCGGGCTCGTTCATCCCGAAGATGCCAAGCAGCTGCGCCGGGATGAACAGGAAGAAG
>JAEUJK010000305.1 GCA_016794735.1 Gemmatimonadota bacterium
CTGCTCGACCGCGATGGACTCGCCGTCACCGCGGCATCACTGGTCGGCCGCGACTCCACCGTGGACGTCTTCCACGATGCGAACACCAGGATCCGCGTCCCCGTGTTGTCGGCGGACCGCACGAGCGGCGTCGCCACGATCCAGCTGAATACTCGCCGCTGCAGCCGATGTGCGGCCATGACGGTGGCCGCGACGGCTCCCGCCGCGGGAGATTCGGTCGTCCTGCTCCCGGCCAACGGCCGTGAGGATGGCGAACGCGTGGTCACGACCATCGCCAGCGTCGCCCCGTCCATCAGCCTGGCCAACCTCCCGCGGAACGCGAGTGGCAGCGTGGTGGTCGCCATCAAGTCGCAGCAGGTGGTGGGATTGGTGGACGGCACCCGGGTCGTCGGGCAGTCGGCGCTCGCCGACGCCGTGACGCGTGCACGCACCTCCCTTGCGGGTCGGCCGGCACCGGAGCAGGTCATCCCGATCTGGCCGTCGAGCGCCTTCCCGCGCCGCGAGTTGTCGGAAGACGCGCTCCGCGCCGTGGAGACCAACATTGCGCAGTACCAGGTGTCGCGTCGCGACCTGACCCTCCTCGCGATGACCCCGGTGGTGATGCAGCGCCGGTTGGACGAGGCCACGAACCCGATGAACGTCAACGGGGCGCTGGATCCGATCGGCTCGTGGGCTTCGTGGAAGGCCACGGTCGCCGAGCGACGCGCGGTCGTGGTGCTGTATGCGTCGCATGCCAAGGCGACCTTCCTGCGATGGCCGGCGAAGCCGGAGAACCTGCGGAACGCGGATGCCGCGACCGTGCGCCTGTTCCGCGGCGATTCGCTCGTGGCGCCCATCGAGAGCGCGCGCATCCCGGCGCTCACGTCCAACGGCAAGAACGCGATCCCGACGGCGGCGCTCGCGTCCTACTCGGCGCTCGAGTTCCAGTCCGGCAGTGCGTGGCGCGTGGAAGTCGCGGACGGCCAGGGCAAGGTCCTGCTCAACGAGCCCGTGCCGGCCGGCACCCTCGAGGCCATCCGGCGCGACTTCGCCTGGCTCTTTCGTTAGGCGAGCGCGTCGGCAGCGACCCGCGCGCACTCGGCCAGCACGGCGCCGCCCACCAGGATCGACGTTTCGTGCGCGTAGAAGCGCGGGTTGTGGGCCGCAATGCGCTCGCCCCCCGGCTCGCGCGCGCCGATGCGCAGGAAACACCCGGGCAGGCGCTCCATGTAGAACGCGAAGTCCTCGCCGCCCATGTTCGTGATCCCGAACGGGACGACGGCCCCGGCGCCTAACGTACGTTCAGCCGCCTCGCGCGCCCACCCGGCCTCGCGCACCGGGTTCACGATCGGCGGGGTGCCACGCTCCATCTGCGCGTCCACCTGCACCCCGTGGGCCTCCCCCACCTGTGTCGCGATCCGCGCGACGTCGTCCAGCAGGCGCTGGCGCGTGGTGGGATTCATGGCGCGCAGCGTGCCCGTCATCGTCACCGATTCCGGGATCACGTTCGAGGCCACGCCGCCGTGGATCGAGCCGACCGTCACGACCGCAGGGTCGGCCGGGTCCAGTCGCCGGGCGACGATGGTCTGCAGCGCGGTCACGATCGCGGCTGCGGCGACGATCGGGTCGGCGGATTCGTGCGGCCGGGCCCCGTGGGCACCACGCCCGCGGACCACCAGCGTGAACATGTCGGCCGATGCCGCCAGGGGCCCCGCCTCGGCGATGACCTCACCCACCGCAAAGCGGCGATCCACATGGCCGCCGAAGATCGCGGCGACCCCATCGAGGGCGCCGGCCTCCAGCATCGCGGTCGCGCCGGTCCCCAGCTCCTCGGCCGGCTGCAGGACCACCAACACGTCCGATCGTGCGGGTCGCGCGAGCAGGGACATGGCAGCGGCAATCGTCCAGCTGGCGTGCACGTCGTGGCCGCAGGCGTGCATCACGCCGTCGCAGGTGGACGCGTAGGGAAGTCCGGTCGCCTCGTGGATCGGGAGGGCGTCGATGTCCCCGCGGACCGCCACGCGCGGGGCGCCCGGGGTGGTCCCGGGGACCACGGCCGTGACGCCGGTTCCTGCGACGCGCCGGATGTCCCGTGCCCCAATGGACCGCAACATCTCCTCGAGTCGCGCGGCGGTCTGGTGTTCCTGCCACGAGAGTTCCGGGTGCGCATGCAGGTCGCGGCGCAGCGCGAACAGCGCGTCCACCTGCTCGGCGGAGAACTGGGCCCGGGCGCGTTCGAGGATGCTGGGGACGTCTGGCACTGGGTTCCTCCGGGATGGCCGTGTGGCCGCGGCGTGCCGATTCAGGTCCGCCGGGTGCGCGTCAGGAGAGGCTCTCGACGCGCACCGTCAGGTCATCGATGCGGTCGCGATCCACGGTCACGCCAAGCCCCGGCCGATCGAGCGGGACCCGCGTGGTGCCGTCGGCGCCCATCGTCCACTCCGGGGTGATGATGTCCCGGGCCCAGTAGCGCGCGCTCGGGCTGATGTCCCCCGGCTTCCGGAAGTTTGGCAGCGAGGCCAGCGCGATGTTGTAGGCGCGCCCGATCCCGCTTTCGAGCATCCCGCCGCACCACACCGGGATCCCGTTGCTCTCGCAGAAGTCGTGGATCGCGATGGAGGAGCTGAACCCGCCGACGCGCCCGGGCTTGATGTTGATGATCCGGCCGCTGCCGAGCGTCACCATGTCCTGCGCGCGCTCGAGGTTCGTGATCGACTCGTCGAGGCAGATGGGCGTCTTGAGGTGCTTCTGGAGTTCCGCGTGGCGCACGATGTCGTCCCACGCCAGCGGCTGCTCGAACATCATGAGCCCCAGGTCGTCCATCGCCACGAACGTGTCGATGTCGTCGAGGGTGTACGCGTTGTTCGCGTCCGCCATCAGCGGCGCATCGGGGAACGCCTGGCGCGCGGCGCGCACGAAGTCCACGTCCTTGCCGCGCCCGATCTTGATCTTGACCTTGCGATATCCCTGGGCGAGCGCGCCGCGCACCTTCTCGACGAGCGCCTCGGGGGTGGCCTGGATGCCGAGCGAGATGCCGACGTCGACGTACTCGCGGGTGCCACCGATGAGCCGGGCCAGCGGGATGCCCAGGCGCTCCGCCTCCACGCCCCACATTCCCATCTCCACGGCTGCCTTGGCCATGTTGTGTCCGCGGAAGCCATCCTCGAGCTGCGCGTGCACCTCACCGGGCGCGCCAAAGCGCCGGCCAAGGATGCGCGGGGCCACCCAGCGCACCAGCATCGGCCAGCACGAGTCCACCACATCCGGCAGGTAGTTGGGCGCGTCGTCGGCCACGCACTCGCCCCACGAGGTCGCGCCGCTCGCGTCCTCCAGCTCGACCAGGATGATCCGCCGCGCCGACATCGTGCCGGACGAGATCTGGAAGGGTTCCTTGAGCGGGAGCTTGATCTCGCGCAGGGTCAGGCGGACGATCTGCAGCATGTGGTCAGGACGGCGAGTGGGTGAGGACGTAGTACGGGAGGGTGCCCTCGTGGGCCCGGACAAAGCGAGTCACGACATACCCGCGGGCCAGGAGCGGCACGACCGCGTGCCGGACGGCGAGGCGCCAGACCAGCGGCAGGTCGGCGCCGCGCGTGCGCAACGCCTC
>JAEUJK010000332.1 GCA_016794735.1 Gemmatimonadota bacterium
GCGTGCGCCGTGTCGATCACCACGTCGACGTCCCGCGCGCGCGCCATCTCGGCGATCTCGCGCACCGGGAGCATCAACCCGGTCTTGTTGTTCGGGTGGGTGAGCAGCAGGAGTCGCGTCCTGGGGTTTGCCTCCAGCGCCCTGGCATACGCGTCGAGAATCCCCTGGCGCGAGGCGGGTTCCGGGATCACCAGGGTCGCGACGGTTGCCCCGCGTCGAGCGGCCAGGGCGTTCATCGCCATCTGCATCGCCGGGTAGTCGAGGTCGGCGTACAGCACCGCGTCACCTGCGCGGAGTCGATTGTACTGCCCAATGATCGATTGCAGCGCCTCGGTGGCGTTCCGCGCCCAGGCGATTTCGCCCGCCTCGACGCCCAGGGCGGAGGCCACGCGCTGGCGTGCCGCCTGCGAGAGGGCGGGGAACTCGCGCCGTGCGAACCAGGAGTTCTCGCGGTTGACGCGGTCCACGTGGCGGTGGTACGCCGCGAGGACCGGGTTCGCCATCATCCCCCAATAGCCCGCCTCGAGGTTGGTCGCCTGGTCCGTGATGGCGTACTGCGCCGCGACCTCGCGCCAGTACGCCTCGTCCTGCGCGACGGCGGCGGGCGATCCCTCCGGCGGCGATGGCAGACCGCGACCAGCGCGGGCGAGTGCGATGATGTCGCGTGGCGGCACGAGCGCGGCACGCGAAGCGACCAGGGAGGCGGCTGTGGCGGTGGAGCCGACGGCGGCGCGGCGGAGGAAGTCGCGGCGGTTGGTCATGCCCGATTGTACACCCTCCTGCCGGGCCGGGCGAGTCGCTGGCTGGGGGGCGACGAGGGTCATAGGTTCCTTGCGTGACCCCGCCGACCGACGCCGTCGTTTCCACCCTGCTGCCCGCTCCGGATTCGCGTGCGACCTCTGGGGACGGGACGGCCACGGTCCACGGGGCCGGGGGGCGTGCGCGACTCCGGTGAGATGTCCGATGGCCACCTTCCTCGGGCCGCGATGACCGACCTCCGCGCCCAGATCCAATCCACCCTCGGGGACGGCTACACTCTCGAGCGCGAGCTCGGGGGTGGAGGCATGTCGCGGGTGTTCGTGGCCCAGGAGCACGCCTTGGGGCGCACGGTGGTCGTCAAGGTCATCGCGCCGGAGCTGGCGGAAGGGGTCAGCGCCGAGCGCTTCGCGCGCGAGGTCAAGCTCGCGGCCCGCTTGCAGCAGGCGAACATCGTCCCGGTGCTCAGTACCGGGAGTTCCGGTGCCCTGCCGTACTACACCATGCCGTTTGTCACCGGCGAGTCGCTCCGCGCCAGGCTCGCTTCGGGGGAGCCCATCAGCCTGGCCCAGGCCGTGAGCATCCTGCGAGATGTTGCGCGGGCGCTGGCCTATGCGCACGCACAGGGGGTAGTGCATCGCGACATCAAGCCGGAGAACATCCTGCTGTCCGGCGGCACGGCAGTCGTGACCGACTTCGGCATCGCCAAGGCGCTCAGCGCTTCGCGCACGCAGGACGGCTCGTCCACGAATTCATCGCTCACGCAGGCGGGGGGGTCGATCGGCACGCCGGCCTACATGGCCCCCGAGCAGGCGGTGGGTGCTGCCGTGGACCAGCGCGCCGACATCTACGCCTGGGGCGTGCTGGCGTATGAGCTTCTCGCTGGCGCGCATCCGTTCGCGGGGAAGGCAAACAGCGCGCAGATGATCGCTGCGCATCTCTCGGAGGCGCCGCTGCCGCTCGCCAGCCGGCGCGCCGAGGTCCCCACGGCCCTGGAAACACTCGTGTTGCGGTGCCTGGCCAAGGACCCGGCGATGCGTCCGGCCAACGCCGACGAGCTGCTGCAACTCCTCGATGGCGTCGCGACGCCGGGTGGTTCCATGGGAACGGGGGGCCGTCCGGTGCCGCCGGCGGGCGGTGGTCGCGGCCACGCGATGCGTCTCGCCGGCGGTGTCCTCGTGATCGCCGCCCTCGCGACGATCGCCTATCGGCAGTGGGGCGCGGGCGCAGAAGGCAGGCCCGGCGCAATGGAGTCCGCCGACGAACGAGCAACGGCCCCCGTCAACCGCGCGATTGCCGTACTTCCACTCGCGAATCTCAGCGGCGACAAGGCCGACGATTTCTTCGGCATCGGCCTCGCCGAGGAGATGACACGCGCCCTCGCGAAGACCGGAGTGCGCGTCATTGGGCGTACCAGCGCCGGCGCGCTGCAGGCGCGCGGCCTGGACGAAAGCGCCATCGCACGCGAGTTGGGGGTCGGGTCGTTGCTCACCGGCAGTGTGCAGCGTGCGGACGGCCAGGTGCGTGTGAACGTCGCGCTGGTGTCGGCCACCGATGGTGCGGTCACGTGGACGGAGAAGTACGATCGGCCCCTGACCAACGTGTTCGCCCTGCAAGACGAAATTGCACGTGCTGTGGCGACGAAGCTGCTTGGGGCGCTCGATGGGAGCCGGACGGCCGAAACGCGCGTGGAAACCGCAGATCCGGAAGCGTACGCCCTGTACCTGCAAGGGCAGGTGCTCTTCGGACGGCGCACGGTGCAGACGGTGCGGCAGTCCATCGCGCTCTTCGAACGCGCCGTCGCTCGCGACCCCCAGTTCGCGCGGGCGCATGCCGCGCTGGCGCTGGCGCTCGCGTCGATCCCCTTCTACGAACACGGCACCGCCCGCACCACGTCGCCGCTGGCCATCGCGGCCGCAAACAAGGCGATTGCCATCGATTCCACTGTGGCCGAGGCGTGGGGCGCCATCGCCTCGGCGAAGATGGGGATCTTCGAGAACGCCGAAGCTGATCGCATGTACCGACGCGCGCAGGCGCTCGACTCCACTGTTGCGGTGCTGTGGGGCTGGCACGCGCTCAACCTGGTGCACATGGATCGGATGGCCGAAGCCCGTGACCACGCGGCCCGGGCCCAGGCGGCCGAGCCGGCCTCGCTCATCGCGCGCACCTGGGTCGCGCAGGTCATGTTGACCGAGCGCCGGTACGCCGCCGCCGACTCGGCCACGCGCTCGATCCTCTCCATGGACTCGACGTATGCCCTGGCATGGGACGCCCGTGGCGAAGTCTTGAGCTATCTCGGACGGCACGACGAGGCTATTGCTGCACTCCAGCGGAACCTCGCGCAATTGCCGAGGACCGTGGCGACGCAGACGGAGGCCGTCCTGGCCTATGTGCTCGCCCGCGCCGGGCGCGCTGCCGAAGCTCGTGCCGCCATCGAGAGTTTGCGTCAGAAAAACGGCGGGGAATTGCCTGCGATGGGGATCCTCGCGTCCACGTACGAGCAGTTGGGCGACCATACGGCAGCGCTGCGCATGATCGAGCGAGCCGTCCGGCAACCCGACAGCTGGTTGCAGATATACAACCGCGCCGAGCGCTACGACGCCCTCCGCCGCGACCCACGCGCCGACGCCATCATGAAGAGCATCGAGCAGTGAGCCCACCGCCGGCGCGCTGGAGCTCCTGAGCCGGGCTCGAGGAGGGTGTCGAACCACCGCGCAGGAGGGTGCCGACGAGGCCGCGCGAATGGAATGTTGGCCATGGTCACTGACTCTCGGGGAATTCTCAGGGAAGCGCTGCGAGCCAGGGCGACGCCGTCACCACGCGGAGTGGTAGCCCCGGAACCCGACGATCGACGCCCGCAGTCCGGACGAGCTGCACCGCCGGAATGCCGCCAAGTGCCGACTGAAAGCGTGGGAGCGCCTCGGCCGGAGATGTGTCGGATAGTTTGGCTTCGACGAGCACCACGGGGCGGCGGGATTCTGTCACCACGAAGTCGACTTCTCGCTTCTCGCGGTCGCGCACGTACAGAAGGTCGAAGTCGCCATGCCCCTGGTCCGTCCATGTGTGCACCGCCTTCAAGAGGTGGCTGGCGACCATGTTCTCGAACCGGGCGCCCTCGTCCGCCACTTGCGACCAATCCCACAGGTAGAGCTTGCGCTCCTTGGTGAGCGCGCGTGCCACGCGGCGTGTCCAGGGGCCGATGCGGAATGCGAAGTACAGCCGTTCGAGCGCCTCCAGCCAATTGCTCACCGTGTCATGTCCGACCTGCAGGTCCTCGCGTAGCGCATTGACCGACAACGGGGAGGCGACACGCTCGGGCAGCATCAACGCGAGCTGTTCGACCAGGGCCACCTGCCGGATATGCGTCAGGTCGCGGAGGTCCTCCCGGATGAGCAGTTCACGACGTGCGTTCGTCCATCGTCGATGCTGCTGGGTGTTGTCCCGCAGGAACGGTTCAGGGAAGCCACCCCGCCGTTCGAGCTGTTCCCAGGCGTCGGGCGCGGGAGTCGTCCCCATGGCCAACCAATCAGGAGGCGGTGGTGGCGACCCGTGACGGCGGGTCAGCTCGCCGATGCTCAGCGGGTGGAGTCGGACCCTCGCGGCGCGTCCCAGCAGCGAGTCACCGCCTCGCTGGTACACGTCCAATCGGGCGCTGCCGGTGACGATCGTTGGGACGCGTGTCTCGCGCCGGTCGTAGAGCCCCTTGAGCCACGACTTCCAGCGGGGATACTTGTGCAACTCATCGAGGACGAGTGCCGACGGCCGCGGGGGCGCTGGGAAGGTGCGATCGAGCAGGGTCGCGCGATCGGCGGGGATGTCCCAGTTGAGGTAGCGGCCACCCGGCCGCTCGGCGAGCCACGCGCGGGACATGGTAGTCTTCCCCACCTGTCGCGGGCCCGAGAGCAATACGAACACCTCCTCGGCGAGGGCCGCGAGGGTGGGGGCGAGGTAACGGGGCGCGAGGGA
>JAEUJK010000365.1 GCA_016794735.1 Gemmatimonadota bacterium
GTTCACCCGCACCGGTGACGGAAAGGCGTTCACGGCGCCATCCACGAGCCCCGTGATCGACTGCGTGCCACCCGAGGTGACGAGCAGGGTGATCGCGTTGGCCTGCGCACTCACGCCGGAGTCGGCCCGCACGTTCCACGAAGCCACGGCCGACAGGGTCGGGATCGTCGCCCCGATGGCACTGACCTGTGCGTCGGCGGCTCGGGCGACCCCGATCGACGCCAGCAGACAAACGACGAAACGGAGGGTCCGCCCCGGGGCGTTCCTCCGTTCCATCGTGGTCCGTGGCGTGTGTGGCACGTCAGGGCCGATCGGGTGGGGCCGCCGCGATCGCGCGACGTTCCTCGACCGAGAAGTTCGCGAACCGCAGCATCACGCGGTCAGGGGTCCCGGGACCTTCCCACGGCACCTCGACGCGGCGCTTGCTGTTGGGAAAGAGCGGGAAGCCGCCGAAGGGCGTCTTCCCCTTGCCGTCCGCCGAGAGCTCCGAGGCCAGCACGCGACCGAGCGACGCGCTGGTGTTCTCCAGGTCCAACACGGCCTTGCCAGTGGCACTGTCGAAGGCGAAGCCACGCACGGCGACCGCCTCCTTGCGCAGGGCGTCCTTCTGCAGGAGGTAGATGACGTGCGGCAACTCGATGCGCACGTTGAGGCCGGAGGCGGTGCGCGCCCCGGTCATCGCGCTCAGCACCATGAACCACGCCGGGAGCTGCTTGGCGCGGGCTTCGTAGTGCACCGTGTACGAGGCCAGCGGCGGGATGCGGAAGCTCATCGCCGAGAGCTTCAGCTCGATGTTGGTGCTGTCGAACGGCGTGTCGGCGAGTTCGCCCTTCTCGTCGACGCGAAAGCCGCGCGGCTCGAGGACGACGGTCATCGGGAAGAGCGTCTCGTTGACGAGGTCGAACTTCCCGCGCGCCTGCAGCGGGTACTCGGTCACCGCCGGACGAATCGTCTGGGCACCGAGCGAGGTCGCGGCGACGAGGACCAGGGAGGCAGCGCGGCGGCACACGCGCGCAACGACGGACATGGGCATCACTGGGTGATGGCGCGCAGGTTCAGCGTGCCGGTGTACGCCCCGGGGACCGTGGTGATTCCCGTGAGGTTGAGCTGCAAGTACAGGTCGTCGGTGCGGCTGGAGTTGCGGTTGAAGCCGAAGATCCCCTGCGAGAAGAGCTGCAGGGTGCCGCCGGCCACACCGATCGTGGACGAGCCGCCGGTGACCGCACCGCCCGTGAAGGCGGTGAAGGCACCACTCGTCCCGAGCCGACCGAGCACGCGGCTCGAGGGCAGGAGGTTGGTGCCGTTGCTGAGGGCCGCGGTGGGTGAGGTGAAGTACCCCACGAGGACGACGGCCGCGGTGGACGGGCTGAGGTTCCAGGCCGTCGTGATGCTCACCGGCACGGGGAAGTTGTTCACCGTGCCATCGGTGAGGCTGGCGATCGTTTGGGTGGCGCCGGAATTCACGGTCACGCTGAGCTGCGCGACCTTCGTGGCGCTGAGCAGGACCGTTGCCGTGCTGGACACCAACCCCGACTGCGCCGCCGCCCCGAGGGGCGACAGCGCAGTGAGGAGGAGGAAGCAGGCGGTGGCGGAGCGACGCATGGCGGGGGACCGCGCGGCGCGACCTGTTGTTACTGGGTGATGGCGCGGAGGTTCAGCGTGCCGCTGTAGGTACCCGGCACCGACGTCTGGCCGGTCAGGTCGATCTGCAGGTAGAGGTCATCCGTGCGATTGGAATTGCGGTTCGCACCGGTGATCGCCTGCGAGAAGAGCTGCAGCGTACCGCCCGCCACACCCACCGTGGTGGCACCGCCGCTGACCACGCCGCCCGTGAACGCGTTGTAGGCACCCGACGTCCCGAGGCGACCCTTCACGAGGCTCGACGCGATGTTGAAGGTGCCGTTCGCGAGGGCCGACGCCGGCGTATTGAAGTAGCCGACGAGGACCACCGCCGCGGCGCTGGGATTGATGTCCCACGCGGTAGTGATGTTCACCGGGCTCGCGAAGTTGTTGACCGCGTTGTCGGTGAGTGACGCGAGGCTCTGCGTCGCGCCCGAATTGATGGTGACCGTCAGCGACGCGACCTTGGTCGCGCTCATCGCGACGGTGGGCGTATTGGAGGTAAGTCCGGCCTGGGCCTGCGCGGTCGATGCGAACGCGGCGGCGACGAGGCCGACCATGGCGAAGTGGCGACGGGAGATCATCTGTGGGGTTCCTGGGTGGGTACGGGTTGGTTTTTTCTGATTCGCTCAACCCACCTTCGGACGAACTTTCCGTGCCTCAGTCACCTTGTACTTCAGTGGCGCGTTTCTCGACAGCTCGTCGCCAGGAGACGCGTAGCTGCCGAGGAGTCACCGCGAATCGATAGGAATCGGGCTGTTTTCGCGGGGCGGCCAGTCGCGTAAGGCGCTTTCAGGCAACGCCTTATGGCACGTGGCGATTGCCCGGCCTGAAGCATCTGTTTCCCGAATGGACGGGCCCGGATCCCCCCACATGGCCCCGCATCTACCGTCGCAACCGGGCGAAAACACCGCTCACGATCGTGATGCGCGTCACACCCCCTTGGTCTCGCATTTCGCTCCGGGCTCGGACTTCTGCCCACCGCGGAGCGTGACGCTCAATACCGAGGCAGCGACTCGTCCACCTCGAGCGACCAGCGGTCGATCCCGCCCTCGAGGTTCCACACCGCGCGAAAGCCGTGGCTCGCCATCCACGAGGCCGCCGCGAAGCTCCGCGCCCCGTGATGGCAGTACACCACCGTCGGTTGGGTCGGGTCGAGTGATTCGGCGAGCGCCGGCAGCTGCGGTAACGGCACGAGGATCGACCCGTCCAGGCGCACGGCCTCGAACTCCCATTCCTGCCGCACGTCCACCAGCTGAACACTCCGCCCGCTCGCCCGCCACTCGTGCAGGTCGCGCGGCGTGATATGCCCCACTTCACCAGGGAGCGGCATGTCTTCCGATGGCATCGGCACCTCACAGACGGGGTGGACTTCGACCAGCGACTTCATCGTACGCGTCCCGCAGGCCTCGCACGACGCACGTCGCGCGATGCGCATCTCCCGGAACGACATGCGACGCGCGTCGACGAGGAGGAGTCGCCCCACAAGCGGTGTGCCGATCCCCGCGAGGAGCTTGAGCGCCTCGGTCGCC
>JAEUJK010000562.1 GCA_016794735.1 Gemmatimonadota bacterium
CGCGTCGCCCGGCGCGAGGAACGACTTGTACTTCGTCGTCTTCGTCTGCTCGTCGTTGAAGTAACGCCACGCACTCGCGACGGTCGTCGGCGTGAGCATCAGGTCGAGCAGGGTCAACGCCTGCACCTTGGCCCCGGCGAGAGCGCCCTTGTGGGCGATCGGCGTGGCCATCGCAATCGTGTTGGACCAGTTGTGGCCGGGGAGCCCGGGGATGTTCGACGGATAGTTGAGCGTCACCGTCGGCACGTTCCACGACACGTCACCGATGTCGTCGGATCCGCCGAAGGCCATGTTGGCCGGCGCCGGGCCCTGCAGGTCCTGCGTGGTCTGCGTGAGGAGCCCGGTTTCCGGGAAGCTCAACTCGCGCTGCAGCGCCTTGGCCAGCGCCTGGTCGTTGGCGTCCCACGTGGGCAGCCCGACGCGCTTGATGTTGGCGTGCGCCACTTCGGCAATCGGGCGGTTGTGGTGGATGTCCCACGCGGAGCCGAGCATCAGCACGGTGTCGAGTTGCGTGTCGGTCATCATCGCCGCGCCGCGGGCAATGCGCTTGGCGGTCTCGAAGTTGCGCACCACGCCGTTGTAGTCGTTCTCGCGGAAGTAGAACCAGATGCTCGACGTTTGCGGGACGACGTTCGGCTGGTCGCCGCCGTCCTTGATCACGTAGTGCGAGCGCTGGTTCGGCTCGAGGTGCTCACGACGGTACTCCCACCCCTGGGCCATCAGCATCACCGCGTCGAGCGCGGACTTGCCACGCCACGGGGCGCCGGCCGAGTGCGCCGTCTGCCCCTTGAACCGGAACTCGGCGCTCACCATCGCCAGTGCCCCGGAGCGTCCCCACGCGACCTGCAGGTTGTTGCCCACGTGGGTGAAGAGGGCCGCATCGACGTCCTTGAACACGCCGGCGCGCACGAGGTGTGCCTTGCCGGCGAGTTGTTCTTCCGCGACCCCCGGCCACAACATGAGCGTGCCCGGGATCTTCTCGCGCTCCATGATCTCCTTCACGGCGATCGCGGCGGCGATGTTCACCGCCTGCCCGGAGTTGTGCCCCTCGCCGTGGCCCGGGGCGCCGGCAACCATGGGCTCGCGATAACCGAAGGCCGGCTTCTGGCTGGCCTGCGGGATCCCGTCGATGTCGGAGCCAAGCGAGATCACCGGCTTGCCGGAGCCCCATTTGGCGATCCATGCGGTGGGCATGCCCGCCACGCCGCGCTCGACGGTGAAGCCGTTCTGCTCGAGGAGCCCGGTGAGGTACTTCGAGGTCTCGACTTCCTGGAAGCCGAGTTCCCCAAAGGAGAACAGCATGTCGACGATTTCCTGGACCATCTTCGCCTTGCCTTCCACGCTGGCCAGGGCCTCGGTCTTGAGGCGTTCCAGCCGCGGGTCGGGGCGGGCAGCGGCCTGCGCGAAGAGCGGGCCGGCCATCCCGACGGCGGCGGCCAGCAGGACGGGGCGAATGAAACGGACCTTCATGGGCAGGGGCTCCGGGTGGCGAGAAGACGCGGATAAGTAGCACCGCGCCAGCCGTTGTGGGGAGCCCCGTGCCCATTACTCCTCGCTGACGACCTTCGCCCCCCACGGGCAGAAGCGGCGCACGCTCCCCAGCCAGTAGGTCAGGTCCGCCTCGACCATGCTCGGCCGGCCGTCGCACAACTCGATCGCCATGTCGGCCACGTGTACCGTGGCGGGGTTCATGTGCCAGCGCCACGGGGTGTTGAACCCGCCGGAGCCTTGCACGAGGTCACCGGAGATCACCCCCCGTGTTCCGGACGCGAGACGCGCGCGCAGGGCCTGCGCCTGCTGTGCGGTCGTGACCTCCACGCGGAACGACTCACCACTCACCTCGATGATGAAGCTCGCGGTGTTGGAGGCAGGTTCGGTCGGGGTGGAGCAGGCCATCGCAAGGGCGACGGCAAAGATTCTGTATGTTTTCATGAGTCTGCACAAAGCTGGGGCACTGGAAACGCCACCGTGGCGTTCCCTCAAGTGACACCCCGCCGCGCGACCGTCCCCCACACGGTTGGTCCCCCGGCGGCTCTCGCGACTCGCTATTTTTCGCGGGTCGATTCCACTTCTCACCGAGCGTCCCTTGCGCCTCTCCGCATTCCTCCTCGTTTTCGCTGCGACCCCGCTCGCGGCCCAACTCCGTTCGGCGCCGAGCACGCGCGCTACGGTCGAGGTCACCTTGAACCCGCCGCGTCCCGCCCAGGGACAGCCCGCGGGAACACCCGCGAAGATCAAGCTCGACTATGGCCAGCCGCATGCGCGTGGCCGCGTGGTGGAGGGCGCCCTCAAGGCGGACCTCGACACGGTGTGGCGCCT
>JAEUJK010000443.1 GCA_016794735.1 Gemmatimonadota bacterium
GGGAAGGGAGCGCCCGAGCGCCGTGAGTTCTGCTGTCGCCTGTTGGGCCGTGACGCCGTCGGCGAGCTGGCCAATGACATGCACGCGGGTGCGTTCACCCGACCCGACGGACGGGGTGATGCGGAAGGGAAGCCACAACACCTCGTTGGCCGGAAATCCGAAGCCTTCGGGCATGACCCCAACCACGACATGCGGCGTGCGTCCCACGCGGATCGGGCGCCCCAGGATGGCCGGATCGCTCCCGAACCGCGAGGTCCAGAGTGCGTGCCCGATGATGACGACGTCTGGAGCGCCCGCGGCGAAGTCGTCGGCGGTGAAGTGCCGCCCGATAAGGGGTTTCGCACCCAACATCGGGAAAACCGCTTCGGTGACCTGGGCGCCCGCGGCAGGTGTCCCTCGGCCATCGGCCGGGGCGACGTTGTAGCTGGACGTGCGCAAGGCGCCTAGCGACGAAAAGCCCTTCAGGGCTGGTGCCCAGGTGGCGAAGTCGGCGTCCCAGGTGGGCGCGACGGCCGAGGGCAGCGGGTCCCAGTAGCGGATGGCGCGCACCCGGTTCCCGGTGTCACCGGGGAGCGGTGCCTCCAATGAGCGCGCGAGGTGCGATGGGGCGAGCCCGACGGGGATCCCGACGGCGAGGGCGAAGATCGCGGCGAGGTTGAGCACCGGATGCTTGCGCAGCAGGCGCACGCCGACCTTGAGGTCGAGCCACGAGAAGCGGATGGTGGCGAACGACTCGAGGCCCTTCGCGTCGCGTGCGAGTTCCCGGAACGTTCCCTCGTGGCCGAACTCCGAACGGGCGCGTTGCCGCGCGATGTCCGGGGGCACGCCATCGCGCACGAGATGCGCGGTGCGTTCCTCGAGGTGATGCCGGAACTCCTCCCGCATCTCGCGCTCGACCTGGGCGCGACGAACCAACGCGTGGTACGAGGTTCGGACGCGCGCCGACCACGCCGAAGGCGAGAGCCACTCGGGCCAATCGGGCATCTCAGATCTCCTGTGGCGTGGCGAGGAGGGCGCGACCGATGGCGTCGGCGAGATGCTGCCAGGTCCGCTGCTCGACCTCGAGCTGGCTCCGGCCGAGCGGGGTCAGTTCGTAGAAACGCGCGCGTCGGTTGTTCGTAGAGGTGCCCCAGCGGCCGGCGATCAGCCCGCGCTGTTCGAGGCGATAGAGGGCAGGGTACAGGGCACCCTGCTGCACGAGGATCGCCCCGCCGGAGATCTGCTGGATGCGGAGCAGCACGCCGTAGCCGTGCACATCCCCCAGCGAGATGGCCTTGAGAATGACGAGGTCGAGGTTCCCCGGGAGCAGTTCAGCAGACGGGTTCAGGGGTTCTCCTAGCTGGGTTAGGAGAAGATGGACGCGCTCTCCTATCCCGTCAAGGAGAGAGAGGCGTTCTCCGAGATTGACAGGCTTTGGTTGCAAGTACTTTATTGCGCCAAGTGCTTGACTGCCTCGCGCACGGGGCGGCCGCCCCCTGATCGCTCACCTTCGCGTCCGTCCTCGATGCCGCACCTCGTCGAATCCCGTCGTCCCCTCGCGGTCTCCGCGCTCGACTTCAAGGTTGGCCTCCGCATCCTGGCGCGCTTTCCGGGACTGACCGTGGTTGCCACGCTGGCCATTGCCGTGGCCATCGCGCTCGGGGCGATCTACTTCGAGGCGGTGAACAAGTGGCAGAATCCGCGGCTCCCGATTCCCGACGCGGAGCGCGCGGTGTCGCTCGTTGCGTGGGATGCGAGCGCCTCGCGGCCCAATCCGCGTACGCTCTTCGACTTCGCGACGTGGCGAGCGCAGGCTCGTTCGTTCGACCTGATGGGCGCGGCGATCCCGTTCCAGCGCAACCTCCGCACCGCCGATGGGAACGTGGAGCCTGTGAACGGGGCCGAGGTCAGTGCCAGTGCCTTCGCGCTCATGGGGACACCGGCCGTGCTGGGACGCGGGCTCACCACCCGCGACGAAGATCCTGGCGAGCCCCCCGCGGTGGTGGTGGGGTACCGCCTCTGGCAATCCCGATTTGGGGGTGACGCCAACGTCGTCGGGAGCTCGGTGGTCCTCGGGAGTGCCACGGCCACGATCGTCGGGGTGATGCCGGAGGGATTCGCCTTTCCGGAGGCGCAGCAGCTCTGGACGCCGCTCCGCACCGATGGCGCCGCGCTGGCCCCAGGCGGCGGCCCGGTGGTGAAGGTCTTCGGGCGGCTTGCGCCCCAGGCGTCGCTGGCGGACGCGCAGGCGGAGATGGAGGTGATCGGGACGCGCCTCGCGAGCAGCTATCCCGACACCCACCGGCACATCCGCCCCATGGTGATGGGTTACGCGCGACCGATCGGCGCGGGGCAGATGCTCGTGATCCGCAACGTGATGTATGCGGTGAACATCGTTTTCCTGCTGCTGCTCGCGGTGGTGTGCACCAACGTGGCCACGCTCGTGTTCGCGCGCACCGCCACGCGCGGGTGGGAAATCACCGTGCGCACCGCGCTGGGCGCGAGCCGTCGTCGCATCGTCGGCCAGCTGTTCGTGGAGGCCATCGTCCTGGCCGGGCTCGCCGCGGTGGTCGGGCTGTTGCTCGCCAAGGTGGCACTGCGGCTCGGCGTGGCCCAGTTCGCCGCCAGCGGTTCCCTCCCGTTCTGGATCGACGACAGCCTCTCGCTGCGCACGATGGCCTATGCGATCCTGCTTACCTTCGTTGGGGCATCGATCGTTGGTGTGTTGCCGGCGCTGCGGGTCACGCGCATCAACGTGCAGGATGCGATGCGCAACGAGGCGGCGGCGCGCTCCGGGCTCAAGTTCGGCGGCTTCTGGACGGCGGTCATCGTGGTCCAGGTGGCGATCACCGTGGCCTTCCTCCCGCTCGCGGCTGGTGGTGCCTACCAATCCAATCGATTCAGCCAGCGCGCCCAGGGAATCGGCGCCGAGCGCTTCGTGATTGCGACCGTCGGGAAGGACCGCGAGAACTACGTGCTCGATTCCGCATCGAGCGCTTCACGGGGGCGACAGGCGGTCAGCGCGCTCGAGCAGCGCCTGCGCGCGGAACCCGGAGTCGAGGCGGTGACCTTCGCGGACCGGCTCCCGGTGGAAGACCAGTTCAAGTACACGATCGAGGTGGACTTCGCGACGGTGCCGCCGACATCTGGCATACGCCGCAGCACCATGGTGAAGGTTGGCCCCGGCTACTTCGACGCATTCCAGACGCGCCTCGTGGCCGGGCGTGCGTTTGGCCTGCTCGACCATGAGGGTGGCCAGGCCATGATCGTGAACGAGTCGTTCACCCGACACGTGCTGGGAAGCCGCAATGCGATCGGGCAGCGGGTGCGCATCGTGAACGGCGAGGTCGACGCGTACGCCGGCGACCAGTGGTACGAGATCGTCGGGGTGGTCGCGGACTTCGGCTGGCAGCTCCC
>JAEUJK010000537.1 GCA_016794735.1 Gemmatimonadota bacterium
GACGACGTGATCCCGGCCGACCTCGTGCGCGCGGTGGAGGTGTATCCGCGGCGCATGCAGGCGCCGCCGGAGTACCAGGACGGGGACTGCGGCAGCGTCGTGGTCTGGACCGGGATGCGCGGGCTGTTGAATCGCAAGCGACCGGGGCGCGCGTCGTGAGGCACCTCGCCTGCTTCGCCCTGCTCTGTGCGGCGCCCCTGCTCGAGGCGCAGGAGAACCGCGCCCGCCTGCGCGGCATGGTCGTCGACTCGGTGGGCCGACGACCGCTCGCGGGGGCCGTGGTGCAGCTGGCCGCCGTGAACAACCCGGCCGTCGGCTGGTCCGCCACGACTGACAGCGCGGGAATGTGGCAGGTCAGCGAGCTTGCCCCCGGCCGGTACGTCGCGGGGTTCGTGCACCCGGCGCTCGACTCGTTAGGCCTCGATGCCCCGAGCGTGATCGTGCAGCTCGACGCCGGCCAGGACCGCGAGGTGGCGCTGGCGATCCCGGCGCCACGGACCCTCGTCGCGCGGCTCTGCCAGGCGGACATCAGCACCGACTCGACCGGCCTCTTCCTCGGCCGCGTCCGCCACGCGAACGGGACCATATCGGAAGGTGGCCTCCTCGCGACCTGGACCGAGTTGCGCTTCACCAAGCAGGGCCTGCAGCGGGCGACGCCCAGCCAGCGCGCCCTCGTCTCCGCCGACGGCTGGTTTGCCATGTGCGGGCTCCCGATCCGGAGCCCGATCGCCGTCCGCGCGTGGCAGGGCACGGACTCCACCGGCTATCTCGAGTTGGACATCCCGCCGACGGGGCTGCTGCGCCGCGACCTGGTCGTGGGCCGGGCCACCTCGACGGTGGCCACGGAAGTCAGTTCCTCCGTGGTGAACCGCGGCCAGGGACTCCCCCCGACGATGCGCCACGACACCGTGTCGATGGTGCGCACCTCGCGCGGCGTGGGTGCCGTGCGGGGCACCGTGAGCACGATCACCGGGGCGCCGCTTGCCGGCGCTCGTGTTGAGCTGTGGGGGACAAACCTCATCACGGAAACCAGCGGGGACGGGGCGTTCGCGCTCGATTCCGTTCCCAGTGGCAGCCAGACCATCGTCGTGCGCGGCATCGGGTTTGTCCCGTATCGTGCGGTGATCGACGTCCTCCCGCCCGAGCCGGCGCGACACGACGTGGCCCTCGCGCCGTTCGTCGCCGCCATGGATACGGTCCGCATCCTCGGCCAGCGCAACCTCGAAGCGTGGCGCACCGGGTTCGACCAGCGCCGGCAACGCGGACTCGGCGAGTTCCTCGACGAAGCCGAGTTGGCGCGTCGCGACCCCAAGCAGGTGTCCGACCTGTTCGTCCAGATGCCGGGAGTCGACATCCTTTCGAGTGGGGCCTTTGGACGGAAGGTCGTGATGCGCGGGCGCGCGGGTGGGTTCTTCTGCATCCCCGCGGTGTTCGTCGATGGGGTGCGCTTCTTCAACGGGCAAGGGCGCTCCGGGCGCGCGCCCACCGCCGCCGCGCCCACGGTCACCGGCAACAGCGAGTTGGTCGACATGATGGAGTACACGGGCACGGCGGACCTCGAGTTCGTCGTCAACCCCAACGACATCAAGGCGGTCGAGGTCTATCCGCGTGATACGCAGGTCCCCGTCGAGTACGACGACCCGCGCGACGGCTGCGGATCGATCGTCATCTGGACGGGACGCCGCAAGCGATGAGACTCGTGCGGGCCGTGGCCCTCGCCTGGCGCTTCCTCGTCGCCGTTGCCTTACTGGGTTGCGAACCGCCGGCGCCGCCCCCGGCGCAGCCGGCACCGCCCGCGGTCGTGGCCGCACCGACGGTCCGCACGCCAACCAGCGAGCCCCGCGGCTTCGGCGCCACCGTCGGGTTCCGGTCGCAGCGCCAGCTGGACGACCACGTCGACAAACACGGCGCGGAGTTCGGCACGCGCTCAGCCAGCACCTACCTGCAGCTGGCCCAGGCGCTGCGCGACACGACCCTTGGCGCCACCATCCTCGAGGTGCGGCGCGCCGACGGCGTGGTGACGCGCTTCGATCGCACGTCCGGGGCGTTCCTCGCCTTCAACGCGGACGGCACCATCCGGACCTTCTTCAAGCCAAACGACGGCGAGCAGTATTTTCGCCGCCAGGCCCGGCGGAGGCCGGGAACATGAGCACCCCTGACGCTGTGGTGCGCCTGCTGCAGGCGCGCGGCTGCCCCCCGCACGTCGTCGAGGCGGGACTGGACGGCCTCGTCGACCTGTGGTCGGAGATCGTCGGCTCCATCGAGGGCGGGTATGCCCTCACGCTCGACGACTACCAGAACGACATGGACCTGCGCGACCTCATCGCGGCCGCGATGGACGTCGCGTCCCCGGACGCCCGCGCGGCCGTGACAAAACGCCTGACGAGCGCCGATGCACGTTGCCTCGCACACACCACGCCGACCGGCTGCCTGTGGGGTGACGACATCGCGGCCGAGGAAGGGCTCGATGCCTCGCGTGAGTGGTGGTACTACCGGCGACCCACCCGGCCGGGCGAAGCACTGGCGGACGACCTGGTGGCGTGGGGACTTGCCTGACGGCTCGCACACCACGGGGGTGACAGCGCGAAGGGTGAACGGTACGATTCCAGCCTCTCGCTCCCCGGAGTTCATGTGAGGGTTGCTGTACTCGGCGGCGGTCCGGCCGGCCTCTACTTCTCCCTGCTGCTCAAGCAGGCACGCCCGGACATCGAGATCGAAGGGTTCGAGCGCAACGCGCCGGACGACACCTTCGGCTGGGGCGTGGTCTTCTCCGACCAGACGCTCGAGAACTTCCGGCAGGCAGACGCGGCGACGTACCACGCGATCACGGATGCATTCGCGCACTGGGACGACATCGACATCCATGTGCGCGGGCGGACGATCACCTCGAGCGGCCACGGGTTCAGCGGCATCGCGCGCAAGGACCTGCTGGGGATCCTGCAGCGTCGCGCCGCGGAGCTCGGGGTCACCTGGCACTACCGGTCCGAGATCGCCGACGACGACGCGCTGCGTGCGCGACCGAACCCGCCGGACCTCATCGTGGCGGCAGATGGCGTCAACTCGATCGTGCGTCGACGGCATGCGGCGGCCTTTGGCGCAACGGTGGACCAGCGTTCCAACCGGTACATCTGGCTCGGGACCACCCTGCCGTTCAACGCCTTCACGTTCATCCTGCTCGAGAACGAGTTCGGCACTTTCCAGGTGCACGCGTACCGCTTCACAGAGGCCCTGTCGACGTTCATCGTCGAATGCGACGAGGCGTCGTGGTTCGCGGCAGGGTTCGACCGGATGGATGCGGCCGCCACCTTGGCGACCTGTGAGGCGTGGTTTGCCCCGTGGCTCAAGGGACATCGCCTGCAGCACAACAGCACCGTGCACCGCGTCCGCGATCCCTGGGGCACCTTCCTGCGCGTGAGCTGCGAACAGTGGCACCATGGCAACGTGGTGCTCCTCGGCGACGCGGCACACACCGCGCACTTCTCGATCGGGTCGGGCACCAAGCTCGCCATGGAAGACGCGATTGCGCTCGCGCGCGAGGTGGCGGCGGTGCCGGCAACGGCCGACAGCACCTCGGCTGCCCTCACGCAGGCGATCGATCGCTACCAGGAAGAACGGCGCGTGGAGGTGCTCCGCATCCAGAACGCCGCGCGCAACTCGATGGAGTGGTTCGAGCACGTCAAGCGTTACATCAAGCTCGAACCGGAACAACTCGCGTATTCGCTGCTGACCCGTTCGCAGCGCGTGAGCCACGAGAACCTCCGCCTGCGCGACGGCGCCTACCTCGCCGGCGTGGAACGGTGGTTTGCCTCGCGCGCCGAACGGGAGGCGCAACGCGCGAAGCGTCCCCACACGACGTCGGGCGAACACCGTGCGGTGGAACAGGCGCCCGCCCCGATGTTCACCCCGTTCCGCCTCCGGCAGCTCACGCTGGAGAACCGGATCGTCGTCTCGCCGATGGACATGTACTCGGCGACGGACGGGATGCCGAACGACTTCCACCTCGTGCACTACGGGTCGCGCGCGTTAGGCGGCGCCGGGCTCGTGATGACCGAGATGACCTGCGTGTCACCGGAGGGGCGCATCACGCCAGGCTGCACCGGGATGTACACGAGCGAACAGGCCGAGGCGTGGCGCCGCATCACCACGTTCACGCACCAGTGGTCCCGCGCGAAGATCTGCCTGCAGCTGGGACACTCGGGGCGAAAGGGCAGCACGCGCCTGGGGCTCGAGGGCACGGATATCCCGCTGGAGGAGGGCAACTGGCCGCTGATGGCGCCGTCGGCGCAGCCACATCGGCCGTACATGCAGGTGCCCCGGGCCATGACCCGCGCGGACATGGACCAGGTCGTGCGGGAGTTTGCCCACGCTGCGCGTCTCGCCATCGAAGCCGACTTCGACATGCTGGAGTTGCACTGCGCGCACGGCTACCTGCTGTCAAGCTTCATCACGCCGCTGGCCAACCATCGGACGGACGAATACGGCGGGTCCCTCGAGAACCGGCTGCGTTTTCCGCTCGATGTCTTTCATGCGATCCGCGAAACGTGGCCGCAGGACCGCCCGATCTCGGTGCGCATCTCGGCCACCGACTGGGCGGCGGGGGGCGTGGACGGCGCCGAGGCCGTCGAGATTGCGCGGGCCTTCAGTGACGCCGGTGCGGACATCATGCACATCTCGACAGGGCAAACGACGCCCGATGCCAAGCCGGTGTACGGACGCATGTACCAGACCCCGTACTCGGACCGGATCCGCAACGAACTCGGGGTGAAGACGATCGCGGTTGGCGCCATCACCGATCCGGACCAGGTGAATTCGATCCTCGCCGCGGGTCGAGCGGACCTGTGTGCGCTGGCGCGGCCGCATCTCGCGAACCCGGCATGGACCCTCCATGCCGCGGCCCAGCAGGGCTATCGCGAGCAGCATTGGCCGTGGCAGTACCGGTCCGGCAAGGACCAGCTCGAACGACTCGTCGAGCGGGCAAAGACCGGCGGGTAGCTCCACCCGCACCCGCCGCGCGATGGAGACGTGGCGGGTGCCGCCGACATGCGGCCTGCGGGCCCCTTCCACCGCGCCACGCGCGGGGCATCTTTCGCGGCGATGCCCACTTCTCCTGTCGTGTCGGGTGCCGCGTTCGCGCCGCGGCACTTCCTGTGGTCGGTTAGCGACGCCGTCGCCACCATCACGCTGAACCGCCCGGAGCGAAAGAACCCGCTCACGTTCGAGTCGTATGCCGAGCTGACCGAGACCTTCCGCTCGCTGACCCATGCGCGCGACGTGAAGGCCGTGGTGCTCACGGGCGCCGGCGAGAACTTCTGCAGCGGCGGCGACGTCCACGAGATCATCGGCCCGCTGGTCGAGGCAAAACGGTCTGGACGCACCGACGACATCCTGCGGTTCACCGAGATGACCGGCGGCCTCGTGAAGGCCATGCGGGCCTGCCCCCAACCGATCATTGCCGCGGTCGACGGGATCTGCGCGGGTGCTGGTGCGATCCTCGCGATGGCGAGTGACCTGCGCCTGGGCACCGCGCGCAGCAAGGTCGCGTTCCTGTTTACGCGCGTCGGGCTCAGCGGTGCCGACATGGGGGCGTGCGCGCTGCTGCCGCGCCTCATTGGCCACGGCCGCGCCTCGGAACTGCTCTACACCGGGCGGTTCATGACTGCCGATGAAGCCGAGCGTTGGGGGTTCTACAATCGCGTGGTGGCGGCCGAGGCGCTCGTGGCAGACGCGCAGGTGCTGGCGCGCGAACTGGCCTCGGGGCCGAGCTTCGCGCATGGCGTGACCAAGGCATGCCTGCACGAGGAATGGGCGATGTCGGTGGACGACGCCATCTCGCACGAGGCCAAGGCGCAGGCGGTGTGCATGCTCACCAACGATTTCGAACGTGCCTACGAGGCGTTCGTGGCGCGCGAACGCCCAACGTTCCGGGGGGACTAGTGCCCCGCGATCCACACGCTGGGCGCTGCCACGCGGTGTCCGTTGGCTTGTCACCGTCCCGGGAGGCGTAGTGCCAGACACCAGCTTCCTTTCGTGGCCGTTCTTCGAGCCCAGGCATCGTGAACTCGCGCGGGCGCTCGATGCGTGGGCGGGGCCCGCACTGGCCGCCGTGGACCACCACGACGTGGACGCGTCCTGCCGCCACCTGGTGCGTTCGTTAGGCGAGGGCGGCTGGCTGCGCCATGCCATCGCGCCGCTGGACGTGCGCACGTTGTGCCTGTCGCGTGAAACGCTGGCCCGCCACGATCCGCTCGCGGACTTCGCGTTCGCCATGCAGGGACTCGGCGCCGGCCCGATTTCGCTCTTTGGCTCCGCCGACCTCCAGGCGAAGTACCTGCCGCGGGTCGCGGCCGGGAGCGCCATCGCCGCCTTCGCGCTGTCGGAACCCGATGCGGGGTCCGACGTCATGGCGATGCGGACGACAGCCACGCGCGCGGCCGATGGATCGTGGCGCCTGGACGGGGAGAAGACCTGGATCTCGAACGGCGGGATCGCGGACTTCTACGTCGTCTTTGCCCGATGGCCCGAGGGCGGTGAGCGGAGTTTCGTGGCCCTGGTCGTGGACGCGGGGAACCCGGGACTCGAGGTGGCCTCACGCATCGACACAGTGGCGCCGCATCCGCTCGCGCACCTGCGGTTCACCAACTGCCAGGTACCAGCCACCGCGCTCGTCGGCGAGGCCGGCAAGGGAATGCGGGCGGCGTTAGGCACCCTCGACGTCTTCCGCTCCACGGTCGGCGCGGCCGCCCTTGGGATGGCCCGCCGCGCGCTGGACGAGTCCGTGGCGTTCATGCAGGCGCGGCAGGTGTTCGGGCAACCGCTCGCCACCTTCCAGCTCACGCAGGCGCGCCTCGCCGGGATGGCGACGGACGTGGACACCAGCGCGCTGCTCGTGTATCGCGCCGCCTGGACGCGGGACACCACCGGCGCCCGCGTGACGCGCGAGGCGGCCATGGCCAAGTGGCAGGCCACCGAAGCGGCCCAGCGCACGATCGACAGCGCGGTGCAGCTCCATGGGGCGCGTGGTGTGCAGGTGGGCGGCATCGTCGAGCGCCTGTACCGCGACATCCGCGCCCTGCGCATCTACGAGGGAACAAGTGAAGTGCAGCAACTGGTGATCGCCGGGCAACTCCTGCCCGGCCCTGACCCATCCCGATGACGACTCCTGACGGCCTTCCTGGCGGCGTTCCCACCGCACACGTCGACACCTTCGCGCGCGACCACCTGCCGCCGCGCGACCTCTGGCCCGTGATGGACTATCGCGGCGTGCCCGAGTTGGCATACCCGGACCACCTCAACGCGGCCGTGGAACTGCTCGACGCCGCCGTGGCGCGTGGTTGGGGTGACCGCGTCGCGTTCCGCAGCCCGAGTGAGGTGCTGACGTACCAGGAGTTGCTGGACCGCGCGAACCGCATCGCCCGCGTACTCGTGGAAGATTGCGGCCTCGTCCCCGGGAATCGCGTGTTGCTCCGCGGGGGCAACTCCCCGATGATGGTCGCGTTGTGGCATGCCGTGCTCAAGGCGGGCGGCATCGTGGTGTGCACCATGCCGCTGTTGCGCGCGCGGGAACTCACCTTCACCGCCGACAAAGCGCAGATCCAGCTCGCCATCACCGACGTTCGGCTGGTGGAGGAATGCGCGACGGCGATGCGGACGCGCGGCGATGGTTCCCCGCGCACCGGTGCGCGGGTGCTGACGTGGGGCGGCGCGGCGCCCGACGGCACACCGGCGCTCGAGCAGTTGATGGCGGCCAAGGCCCCGACGTTCGACAACGTGCGCACGGCGGCCGACGACCTCGCGCTGATTGCCTTCACCTCCGGGACCACCGGCGAGGGCAAGGGCACGATGCACTTCCATCGCGACGTGCTCGCCATCTGCGACACCTTCGCGCGGCATGTGCTCTGCGCGTCCCCGGACGACGTGTTCATCGGGTCGCCGCCGTTTGCCTTCACGTTCGGCCTCGGCGGCCTGGTGCTGTTCCCG
>JAEUJK010000553.1 GCA_016794735.1 Gemmatimonadota bacterium
GTCGTGCGTTACCTGCCCGAGTTCAGCGGTGCCAACAAGGATCGCGTCACCGTCCGCCAGCTCCTCACGCACCATTCGGGGCTTCCCGCGGGCAAGCAACTCTGGCGACAGGCGCTCAATCGCGAGGAAGCCCGACGGATCGTCACCGGTGCAGACCTCGTGTGCGAACCGGGCAAGTGTTTCATCTACTCCGACCTCGGCGCCGATGTCCTGGGCTGGGTCGTGGAAGCCATCGCCGGGCAGGGACTGGACCAGTTCCTCGAGACGCGGGTCTTCGACGCCCTCGGGATGGACGACACGCACTTCAATCCGCTGCCCGCGGTGCGCGATCGCGTGGCCCCGACGGAAGTCTCGCCGCCACGCGGCTATCCGCTGCGCGGTGAAGTGCACGACGAAAACGCCTTCGCCCTGGGCGGCATCGCGGGCCATGCGGGCCTCTTCTCGACGGCGGCCGACCTCGCGGTGTTCGCCGAGATGATGCTCAACGGCGGCGTGTACGAAGGGGTCCGCATCGTGAGCGACTCGACCGTCGCCCGCTTCACGGCCCGCACCGACGGCACCCGTGCGTTAGGCTGGGACACCGCGGATGGCGATGGCGGTTCGGGGATGTACCTCTCCGAGCGCGCCTACGGCCACACCGGCTACACCGGCACCTCGATGTGGATCGACCCGGACCGCGACATGTTCGTCATCCTGCTGACGAATCGCGTGCACGCCGCGCGTGCTCGTCGGCCGGCCAAGGTCATCTCGGACGTCCGGGCGGACCTCGCCGATGCAGCGGCCCTGGCCGTGGTCGACGGCCTCGACGAAATCCCGCTGATGCCGGCGAGCTTCCGCGCCGACCGGGCCGATGGCTGGAACCCCGCCCGCCGACGTCGCAGCACGCGCCCCCGGCGCGGTACCACCCGTTCGGCCAAGGCCGCCACCACGCGCGCCAAGGCCAGCCCGGTCGCCAGCAAGGCCAAGCCCAAGGCGACCCCGAGCCGCACCAGCACGGCGAAGAAGAGCCCGGCAAAGGCCTCTTCGACGGCCAAGAAGCCGACCACGACCCGGAAGCCGAGCCCCCGGCGCTGAGCTGGGCAGACCGGAGGGCCCCGGGTGACACGACCCGGATTGTGCCGAACGCCATTCCCGGTGATTTTTCTCGGGTATGGATGCCGAGACTCCCGTTGCCCCTCCCCCGGCCCCAGCCGAAGGCGAGCTGACGCCTGACGCCGTGCGACTCGCCTTGCGGCGCGTCAAGGATCCGGAACTCAACCTGAACATCGTCGACCTGGGACTGATCTACGACGTCGCGGTCGACGGTACCGATGTGCGCATCGACATGAGCCTCACGTCGCCGGGCTGCCCGTCGGGACCCGAGATCATGGGCGAGGCCGAGCGTGAGGTGAAGACGGTGGCCGGGGTCGGCACCGCCACGATCAACCTCGTGTGGTCCCCACCGTGGACACCCGAGCGCATCGAGCCGCGCGTGCGCGCGTACCTGGGCTTCTGACCTAACGACGAACGACCTGCGGGGGACTTTCCTGCCCCGTGCGGTCGATGGCACTGACGGTGATGGCGCCGGGGTAGGAGCCCGCCGGGTCGGCGCTGAACCGCACGACCTCCTGCGTCGCATCGACGATCTGCACGCGCCAACCATCGGGATAGGCCGCGCGCACCACCCACCAGCGGGGATCATTGGCGGCCGGTCCCGGCGTGGCGACGGGTCGCGTGCGTGTGGCATCGCGGGCTTCCCGCGGGTCGGGGCGGACGGTCGGCGGCACCGGGCGCTGCAC
>JAEUJK010000584.1 GCA_016794735.1 Gemmatimonadota bacterium
GCCGGACAGCACCACCGTGGGACCGTTGCCGGTGCCCGGGCGCTCACCGATCACGTTCCCTTCGGCGTCGACGCGCACATTCTGCAGCCCGTGTTCCTTGAAGCGGCGCACGACCTCCTGGCCGCGGACCTGCTCCTTGAACGGCGGCGCCGGGATCTCGCAGATCGAGACCTGCTGCTGCAGGGTCCAGGCGTTGTCCCGCTTGATCGACTCGAGGGCGGTGGTGACGGCCGTGTTGCTTGTGGGCAGCTGCACGGCCTGCGCACCGAGGGCAAGCGGCGTGAGCGCGAGGAAGATGACAGGGTAGCGCATGCGAGTCGGGACAAGGAGGAACAAGCGACGAACGGGAACAGGGCCAGGACGGCCCGGACCTAACGAACCTCGAACAGGCGGGCGATATCGGCGGGGCGATACTTCGCCGCCAGCGCCAGCATCAGCAGGATGCGGGCCTTCTGCGGATTGAGCTCGGCGCTGCCCACATCGGCGCCGGCACCGGCCGGCAGCGAGTCGAGGCGCGACACCGGGCCCGTACCTACACGTCCACTGCCGGTCCGGTTGGAGGTGGCGATAACCACACCACGCTGCCGCGCGCGCTGGAGGGCGCGCGACTGGGCCGGCGTGCTCCCGCCGCGACCCACACCACCGACGACGAGGCCACGGGCGCCCGCCGCCACGGCAGCTTCAATGAAGACGGAATCCGCCCCGATGTGCGCCAGGACCACGTCCACCCGCGGGAAGTCGCCGAGCGTCGCGACATCGAAGGTCGCGCGACGGCAGGTCGTGCCACCCTCGGGCGCTGTCCGATGCCAGACGATCACGTCGGGATCGGCGAGGCCGAGCACGCCGGCATCCGGCGACGTGAAGGCATTGAGGCGCGTCGTGTTCGACTTGGTGACGTCACGCGCCGCGAAGATCTCGTCGTTCATCAGGACCATGGTCCCGCGCCCGCGCGCACCGGGCGACACCGCCACACGCACCGAGTTCAGGAGGTTGGCTGGCCCATCAGCGCCCACGGCATCGGCCTGTCGCATGGCACCCGTGACGATCACCGGCGTGCAACCACCGACGGTCAACGAGAGGAAGTAGGCGGTCTCCTCCATCGTATCGGTGCCGTGGGTGATCACGTACCCGACGGGGGCATCTGCACCGGCCTGCAGTTCCGCGATGCGTCGCGCGATGCCGCGCCACATGGTTTCGGTCACCGATCCCGAGGCGACGTTGGCGAACTGCTCCACGGTGACACGCGCCAGGTTGCGCAGTGGTGGAATCGCCGCCACGAGTTCCTCACCCGTCCGACGGCCGGCCGCACCAAGGTTGGAGATGGTGCCGCCGGTTGCGATCACATGCACGCGCGGCAGGGGCGCGGCCTGCGCACCCAATGCCCCCGTCGCGAGGGCGAACAACGCCACCGGGACGAGACGCCGGATCGTCGCGAACGATCGTCCGCCCGTACCCATCAGGTGCCTCCGTACAGGCGCTTCGCCATGGCGTTGTACAAGCGCATGGTGATCTCGCCGGGCCTGCCGTTCCCCACCGGTCGTCCATCCAGCTGCACCACCGGCATCACGTCGGTTGTCGTGCCGGTCACGAAGAACTCCTCCAGTCGCGGCAGGTCCTGCACATGGAACGGCCGCGCCTCGAATGGGATTCCCAGCTCATGGGCAAGCTCGATCGTCACGTCGCGTGTCACGCCACCCAAGATGAAGTTCGACGCCGGATAGGTGCGCAACTCGCCGTCGATCACGCCAAAGCAGTTGGTGTGCGACCCCTCGGTGATCGTCCCGTCGCGCACGAAGATGGACTCGAATACACCGTTGTCGACCGCGTGCTGCTTGGCGAGCACGGCGGGAATGAGGTTCACCGTCTTGATGTCGCAGCGCGACCAGCGAATGTCGGGATAGGTCACCACCGAGACCCCGGTCGCCCGCTTGTCGTGGGGCACGACGAACTTCTGGGCCGACATGAAGACGGTGCAGCGCGTCCCGGCCGGCGGAAAGTGGTGCGTGCGCGGCGCGGCGCCACGCGTGATCTGCAGGTAGACGGTCCCCTCGCCCTCGGTCAGTCCGTTCTCGACGATCAGGCGCCGGGAGATCTCCTCGATGTCCGCGAGGCTCTCTTCCGGCTGCAGGCGCATGTCCGCCAGCCCCCGCCCCAGTCGCTTGAGGTGTCGGGACGACTCGAAGAGCTCGCCATTGACGACGCGGGTGACCTCGTAAACGCCGTCACCAAAAATGAAGCCACGATCGTCGATGGCGAGCGTGGCGGTGGCGCGGGGAATGAACTGGCCGTTCAGGTAGATGATGGACATGTCGGGGGTGCGGGGCAGTCGTCGAATGCTAGCGCCCGGCTCCGCGAGATGCCATTTGCCGGACGCCCGCTGGCGACCGCGCTGGGGGTTGGGCCGACGACGTTGCGCAGGCGTCAGCCCGCCCAGACCCCCAGCGACCTACCTCCCGGAAGGACGGAGCGGGAACGGCAGGACCACCGGCGCCGGCACGGCGCCTAACGATTCGCCCCCCGGCCATGGGACGTCGTCGCTCCCCCCGGATTCCGTGATCACCCGCAGGTCGATCCCCGCCGCGCGAACGGCCGCGTCGTCGTCGGGCGAGAGCGGCCCCTGGGCCACGAGCGGCACCGACGCACGTGTCATGCAGTCGCTGAGCTGCGACAGCCGCCGCGCCTGCTCCGGCAGCGTGCTCGCTCCCCCCGTGTACTCCAGGGGCAGTCGGACGAACGCGGGACGGATCGCGGCGAGGACTTCGAGCGCGGGCGCCGACCACGGCCCCGCGAGTTCCACCATCACGGTCACGTCGATCAACCCGGCGTTCTCGATCAACCGACGCGTGTCACCCGCGAGGAAGGTCGCGTCCGTCAAGCGAACCACCGCCACACGCGACGCACGCACGCCGCGCATCGCCTGCAGGAGAGGCAACCCCAGCCGCTCGAACGTGGTGAGGGTCCCCGGATACACGAGGGCAGTCCACACCTCGGCCACGAACCGACCGCGACGCTCCCCGGCGTCGGGGGTCTCGCTCGCGACGTACCAGAGCGATTCGCGACGGAGCTTGAGTCCTCCGTCGAAGGCGGCATCGTCTCGCGGCATCTCGCTCAGGCGCCGCGCGTGGCGTGACTTGAATGGCATGGAACGACCGACGACGGTGGCATGGGGCGAATGAAGAACCGCCAACCCCATGGCAGAGGTCGTTCCCGCGCACGCGGCCCGATGGCCGGACGCTCAACTCATTGCTGCATCACAGCTTGGGTGGCCCCTCGGCGCGCGCTGCATCCGCGCGCTGCGTCGCGATTCCAGACGCCGGAACGGGAACCGGAACGACGGGTCCCTCAGACCCCCATGGCGCGGACCAGCCGCTCGAACCCGGCCTCCACGTTCGTCCCCTCGCGCGCAGAGCTTCGCAGGGTGTCGACGCCGGACGGACCACGCGAGGCGATGTCCGCGTCGCTCACCTGCCACGCCTGCTCAAGGTCGCTCTTGTTGACGAAGAGGAGCGAGGGCACCTGGCCGATGGTCTCGATTGCCCCGGCCTGGATCGAGCGCGCCGTGTCCAGCGTCTCCGGGCGCGTACCATCGGCCACATAGATGAGGCCGGACGCCCCACGCAGGTATGACAGCCGCACGCGCTGGAGGTCGTCCTCGCCCTGCAGGTCCCACAGAAGGAGGCTGACCTGCGCGCCCTCAACCTCCACGAGGCGACGGTCGATCTTCACGCCGATCGTCGCCTGGTAGCGCTCCGAGAACATGCTCTCGACGAAGCGCCTGACGAGAGAGGTCTTGCCGACGCCAGTGGCGCCGAGCATGCAGACCTTGCGTTGAATGACGCTCACTGGGCTCCCGTGCCGGATCCGAGGTGAACCCGAATGTAGCCGTGTCGCACGTCTCGCGACGAGTCTGGGGCGATGCCGAGGCGATCGAGCGGCACCCCGCGATCCCCCAGCAGCCGGCGCAAGGCGCGCGCACGCCCCTCACGCAGGGTCCGATTGACCGCGTCCTCGCCCACGCTGTCGGTCGACGAGCGCACGTCCACCCGGACGGTGCGGGCCGTGCTGTCCGCGAGCCCGATCAGCCCGGTGAGGGTGCGGGCGATCGAATCGAGCACCGCCCGGGAACCCGCCCGCGGCCACTCTTCCCCCCGATCGAACATCACCGCGTACGATTCCGCCGTATCGGCGCGCGCCTCGAGCACCACGTCGATGGAGTCGCGCAGCCCGCGCAGGTCGAGCGCACCCACGCCGGCAATCGCGCCGGCCACCGCCCGCGCCTGCCGGATCCACCCGGTGGCGGCCACGCCGTGCATGGCCAGCGTGTCGTGTCGCATCTCCAGCCGCACCCCAACTGGCGCCTGCAGGGCCGCCCCCGCGCGCCGCAGCACGAACTCTGGGCGCAGCGCGATGTACGGTTCCCAGTGCCCACTCACGCGCGAGGTGTCCAGCCCGTACTCGCCGAGCAGGGACGAGGGGTCGGTCGCCAGCGGGTCCCGGAGCCCACTCACCACGACTTCGCGCCCGCGGCGCCCCACATTCCCCACCACGATGCCGGGCTCCTCGCGCAATCGGCCGAGGTAACGCTCCACGCGTCGTGACTCCAGGTATCGCGGTACCGCGCAACTGCCGAGTGCAGCCAGCAACAGGACCCCGGCGAAGGCGAGCCGCCACGTCCCGGCGGCCGCCGTGCGCTCCACCTGCTGCGACACCAG
>JAEUJK010000587.1 GCA_016794735.1 Gemmatimonadota bacterium
TTGGGCGGCACTGACAGGTGGGGCGCCCGCTTCGCCAGGCGGGGGGACGGCGCAGCCGCGGGGGACCGTCCCACGGTCGGACCAGCCACGACGAGCCGCGGTGCCAGGCCCTACCGAATGACCGTGCCGGCGAAAGAAAGATCGCATAATAAGTGTTATGTAAAGTTCCCCTGTGGAATTGTGTGGAGAACCGAGATTCCCACGTGGCTCAGCCCCTCGACGCCCCCCTGCTGGCGTTCGACGCCCCGGTCAGCGCCTCGGACAGGATCTCCAGGAGGTGCGCTCGATGTTCCGGGCGGAACGTCATTGGGGGCCGGAGTTTGATGACGTTGTCGTGGGGGCCGTCGGTGCCCATCAGGATCCCGCCGCGCAGGCAGCGGTCGACCACGTCGGCCGCGAGCGCGGTCGCCGGCGCCTTGGACTCCGGGTTTGAGACGAGGTCGATTCCAAGGAACAGGCCCCTACCCCTCACCTCGCCGATGTTCGGATTTCCGGGCAGGAGCCCGCGGAGCGCCTTCATGATCGCAGCGCCCTCGGCGGCGGCGTTGGCGCGCAGGTGCTCGTTCTGGATCACGTCGAGCACCGCGAGGCCGGCCGCGCAGGAGACGGGGTTCCCGCCAA
This sequence comes from Gemmatimonadota bacterium, assembly GCA_016794735.1. Classification (GTDB taxonomy): domain Bacteria; phylum Gemmatimonadota; class Gemmatimonadetes; order Gemmatimonadales; family Gemmatimonadaceae; genus RBC101. The sequence continues at coordinate 622 of JAEUJK010000587.1, forward strand.
AGGTGTTGAAGTACTCCATCCCGTTGGCGAACTGCCGGGCGATCTCGCGGGTCGTCACCACGGCACCCAGTGGGTGTCCGTTGCCCATGGGCTTGCCGAGCGTGACGATGTCGGGAACGACGCCGTGCTCCTCGAAAGCCCACATGTGGGAGCCGACCCGGCCGAACCCCACCTGGACCTCGTCGGCGATGCATAACCCACCAGAGGCTCGAACCAGCTCGAACGTTCGCTGTAGAAAGCCTTGCGGGAGAACAACTTGGCCCGCGCAGCTCGGAATGGTCTCAGCAATGAACGCGGCGGGCTGCGCCGTGGATGCGATGGCCAGCTCCAGGTGCTCCGCGTACCGGTGACCCACGGTGTCCGCCGGCCAGTCGGCCGGCGCGCGGTACGGATCCGGGCACGGCAGCTCGATCACGAACGGCGGGCGTCCGGCCCCGCCCGACCGCTTGTACTTGTACGGCGAGACCTCGATGACCGACTGCGTGTTCCCGTGATAGGCCCAGTCGAGGACGGCGATCTCGCGTCGGCCCGTGATCGTCCGGGCCATCCGAAGTGCAAGCTCGTTGGCTTCGGACCCTGAATTCGTGAAGAAGACCGTGTCGAGCGGGGCTGGAAAGGTCGCCGTGAGCCGTTCGGCGTACTCACCCGCGAGCCGGTGGAGGTAGCGGGTGTTCGTGTTGAGGACCCGAGCCTGCCGGGTGATCGCCTCGACCACCCGGGGGTGGCAGTGGCCGACATGGGCGACGTTGTTGTAGCAGTCGAGGTAGGACCGGCCGCGGGCGTCGATGAGCCAGACGTCCTCACCGCGCACGATCTCCAGCGGGGTGCGGTACGAGAGCTTGAGGTTGGTGCCGAAATGCCGTTCGCGGCGCGCCCGCGTCTCCTCGGCGGCCGAGCGGGAGTACGAGAGCACCTCGGGCGGGAGCCCCGCGAGGATCGACGGGTCCGGGTACAGCTCGCGCCAGAGCCCCTCCAGCGCCGACTCGCCGACGCCGACGATGGCTTCGGGATCCAATTCGTCGCCCAAGCAGAGCTGGAGGTGCAGGTGCGGAACCCAGCCGCCATTCGCGGATGAGTCGCCCAGTCGGGCCACGCAGGCGCCGGCGGCGAGGTGATCTCCCGGCTTGAGGTGCTCGATGGACCGTGGGTCGAGGTGTCCCCAGAGCGTATGGAACTCGCCCCCGGCCGGCAGGTCGTGGCTCATCAGGAGCACGCCGCCGTAGTCCTGGGGGCGATTGCAGTCGGCGGTTCGGACCACCCGCCCGGCGAGCGGGGTGAACAGCGGGGTGTTTGCCGGGGCGAAGAGGTCGAGCCCCAGGTGCATGTCGCGCCGGCTCCCGGGAATGAGAACGGACGCGAAGGCGGGGCTGGCGTACACCGCCCGGCGTTCGCCCCAGCTTCCGACTCCGACCTCGAACCCCGACTCCTGACGGTGCGCCTCATAGGCGGCATCCGCCCCGGCCAGGTCCCCAGCGATGGTCTCCGGCACCATGGGGTCGTCTACAGACCTCCAGAAGAGCCTCTGGACGGCCTGCTGGGCCAGCGGACGTCCCAGGATGGGGTGCAAGGCCGGACGGCTCCCAAGGAAGCCCTGAAAGGCCTGGAAAGCGGGTGACGCGGACTTTCCCGCCGCCTGCCTCAGGGCGCCGAGGAGGTGTGCCGGCTGCATGCGATCCAACTGCTCCAGCAGGTGCCACGCACCAGACTCGGACACGAACCAGTACGCGTCAGCGGTCGTGGGAGGCGCTGCGGACCGGCGTTCGGCGGCGATGGTGAGGCTCGTGGCGAGTCTCCCGAAGATGAGGCCGGGCAGGCAGGCGAGTTCCTCGTCCTCGATCCTGCGTGCTGCGGTGTAGCCCGCGACGAGCTCGATCAGGCCGAGGAGCGGTGCCTCCATTCCCATGACCGCGTAGGTCGCGCCGATGGCGAGGTCTGCGATGGCGGGCCCATGGGACGCGTCCCCGACGTCGATGATGCCGAGGGAGCCATCGGCGGCCAGCAGGAGGTTCCAGTCGTTGAGGTCGCCGTGGACGACCGCATGACGTAGGCCATACGTGGGACCCTGCACCGCCTCGAAACGCGCGATGGCGCGCGCGATGAGGGACCTTCGCTCGGGTGCGATGTGCGCCAGCCGGCTGGCGGATTCACCACTGCGTCGGATGTCCCACACGAGGTCGCGATGGGCACCGGGGTGCCCGAACGATTGCAGCGCGTTGGTGACCTCGCCGATGACACGTCCGACTGCACGCAGCGTTTTGGGGTCGCGCGGGCGCTCGGCGAGCGGCGCGCCGTCGCACCACGACACGAGGCGAAAGTGCAGGCCCTGGTCCTCGAAGGTCGCCGCACCTGCCGTGGTGCGATGGAGTCGCGGACAGGTAAGCGTCGGCGCGTGCTGTTGCAGGTGATCGAGCAGCGCCGACTGCATGGCCAGGGCACTCTGGGGCTCGTCGGGATGCACGACCTTGAGGACCGCGAACGGCTGGTCGTTGCGGAGCACCTGGAAGTTCAGGTCGCGCTCTCCCTCGAGCGGGCGCAGGCTTGCCTCGATGTTCCACCCCAGGCGAAGGGCACGCGCCGCGCCGTCGGCCGACAACGCGGGGCGGTCCATCGTGGGGCGCGCCGTCATGCTGGGAGGTCGACGATGGTCCCGCTCGCGACAATGCGCCCTTCACCGCGCAGCACGGGGGCGCGGCCCTCGCGGCTGATGTCGGCGTAGAGGTCGACGCCGCAGCGGGTCTGCATGGCGAGTCCCGATCGTGCGAGCCCCCAGGCATTCAGCATCGCCACGGTGGCCACGGTGCCTGTGCCGCACGCGAGCGTCTCGGCTTCCACGCCGCGTTCGTAGGTGCGCATGGCCCAGCGGTCGCTGGTGCGACCGACGAAGTTCACGTTGGCGCCGTTGGGGAGGCTGCGATGATGGCGCAGCAGCCGCCCGCGCGTTTCCACGTCGACGCCCTCGAGGTCGTCGACCAGGACCACCAGGTGCGGGACGCCGACCCGTGCGTAGCCGACCCGTCGCTCACCGGGTTCGAGCGCGATGTCGGTCGCGGGGCGCGACTCGGTCACCGCGGTCATGTCGATCTCGGGTGTGCCGTCGACGAGGCGACCTGTCACCGGGCCCGACGGCGTCCGGAAGGTGAAGTCGGTCGCGGGGACGATGTCGAGGTGGGTGGCGAGTCGCGCGCTGCACAACGCGGCGTTGCCGCACATCTCGGCGAGGGATCCATCGCGGTTGTAGTACCGCATCCCGAAGTCGAACTCGTCATCGGTGTCGATCAGCACGATGCCGTCGGCGCCGACGCCGCGGCGGCGGTCACAGAGGGCGCCGATCCGCGCGGCCGAGATGAGGTCCTCGTGCTGGCGTGCGCGATTGTCGAAGAAGACGAAGTCGTTGCCGGAGCCCGTCATCTTGAAGAACGAGCGGCCGGTCAGGGGCGCGGGGGCCCCCCCCGATTCAAAAATCGATGGCGGTGACGGCGCACGCATCATCACGGCATTGCGACGGGTCGCCGAATCACTGCGAATGCGGCAGGGCGTGCGTCGTCGTGGCCGGGCGCGACAGGCGGCCCGTCATCCCCCACCAGCGCAACCGCCAGACCATCCAGATCGCCTCGCGCACGATCTTCTTGGACATCTTGCTCTCTCCCTCCGTGCGATCGACGAACACGATGGGGATCTCCACGATGCGGAAGCCGAGCTGCCACGCGCGGAAGCTCATCTCGATCTGGAACGCGTACCCGTTCGAGCGGACGTCGTCCAGGTCGATCGCCTCGAGCACGCGACGGCGAAAACACTTGAAGCCCCCGGTGGCATCGTACAGCGCGAGTCCGGTGACAAACCGCGCGTAGATGTTGGCGCTGTAGCTCAGGATGAGCCGCGCCATGGGCCAGTTCACCACCGTGACCTTGCCCTCGCGATACCGCGACCCGAGGACGAGGTCCGCCTCCGTGATCGACGCCAGGAATTGCGGCAGGTGCGACGGGTCGTGCGAGAAGTCGGCGTCCATCTCGAACACGTACTCGTAGTCCCGGGCAAGGGCCCACTTGAACCCGGCGACGTAGGCCGTGCCGAGGCCCATCTTGCGCGGGCGGCTCAGCAGGTGGACGCGCGAATCGACGGCACTGCGTTCGCTCACCAGGGCCCCGGTGCCATCGGGGGACCCGTCGTCGACGACGAGGACCTCGAGGCGCGGATCCTGCCCGAGTGCCGCGTCGATGAGGCGGATGATGTTGTCCCGCTCGTTGAACGTCGGGACGATCACGAGGGCCTTCTCGCTCACGCGGACACCACCTCCACCCGTCGGCGCCAGCCCACCACCCACCAGGCGAGCGAGACGAGGATGGCCAGCCAGGTGACGAGGCGACCGGTGGCGTACGCGCTGTTCACGAACTCCAACTCGATCTTGCGTGCGCCGGCCGGCAGGGCGATCCCCATCAGCGACACGTTGGCGCGGTGGACGGTGACGGGCTGGCCATCCACGGTCGCCGTCCATCCCGGGTAGTAGTTCTCGGACACGATGAGTGCGGAGCCGGCGGGCGCGGGCTGGTCCAGCTCGATCGTCGCTGCCCCGGCACGCCACGCGCGGACGAGCGCCGTGATGCCGAGGGGCTCCGGCAGCCGGTCGGCCTGGGTCTCCGGCACGCCGGTCCCGGGCGCAAAGACCGCGGCGCGTCGCACATCAAACGCGGGATCGAGCACCACCTGCGCGGCCGCGGCATCGTCACGCGAGGCAATCGCGGGCGTGACCCACGCATAGTGCGTCGTGACCGGGAGCTGGTAGACAAACACGTTGTTGCCTGCCGAGTTGCGCACGGGTCCCGCCACCTTGCGTGCGCTGTCGATCGGGAACGGGTCGAGGTCGGTGAGGAAGTACCGCACGTTGGCCAGCCGCCAGAAGTTCGGGTTGGCGAGCTGCTGCGGCGGGTTGCCCTCCCCCGTGAGGAGGTCGTACCGGGCGATGTGGTTCCCCTGGTATCCCTGCACGATCGGGAGGCCAAAGCTCATGAGGCCGTCGTAGCGCAAGTTCACGTCGCGCCCGTTCCCCTGGGTGGGGCCGAGGGTGGCGACGCGGAACGGCCCGGGCTGCTTCTGCAGGAACTCGATCGCCCCGTCCGTGGCGTACAGCTCATTCGCGGGTTGCGCCCACTGGAAGTACTGGCGCACCACGCTCCAAATGTCCGCAGCAACCACCGCCACGAGGAGGGCGCCGGCGAGGTCCCGCGAGAGGCGACGCGTTCCGGTAAGGAACAGCGCGGCGGTCGCGAGGAGCCCGAACATCATCATGCGCAACGCCCCGGCCTTGAGCGCGGGCTCGTTGGGTACCACGCGATCGGCCATCTCGGGCCGGGCCAGGGACAATGCCGTGTTGGTGAGGAGCCCAGAGACGCCCAGGAGGCCGAGCAGGATCACCACCACCGCGGCGCCAACCAGGTATCGCGGCCGCGATTCGCCGCGCAGCACCCGCTCGGCCCCGAACGCGGCCAGCACGGCCATCGCGAACGAGACGACGTAGAGCATCGTGCTCGGGGCGCGGAAAAACTTGGTGCCCGGGACGATCGTGTAGACGATGCGGTAGAACGGCGTGTGTTCCCCAAGCGCCCACAGCAGGGCGACGACGAACATCCCACCGAAGAACCAGGTCCAGCGCCGGTGGGACGCCAGCGCCCAGCCACCGAAGGCGAGCCCCGCGAGAAGCAGGACCGTGACGCCGATGTACTCGGAGTGGAAGTGAATGCCGTTGCGTCCCCAGTAGTTGTCGAGGATCCCGGAGAACTGCGGGAGCGCGAAGTTGACGATCTCCTCGGGCGGCATGGAGTACGACGCCGCGAAGGCGTAATCGGTGCCCCCGGCGCGCGGCGAGAACGGCGTGTACTTCGTGACCGGGTAGTACTGGATGGCGCCGATCACCATGCCGATCGCGATCGCGCCCATGCTTGTCGCAAACCGACGCAGCCCGCCGCCGGACGCGACCGACGGATCGCCCTGGTCCGAGCCCCAGCCGCGTGCGAGGAAGACCGCGAGGGCGCCGGTCGCGAGCAGCATGTACTGGAGCAGCTGCGGGTGTGGGCTCAACACCGCCCCACCGACCACGAGGGCCAACGGGCCCCAGGCCCATGCGCGTGCATCGCGAATCCCGCGCACCACGAGGAAGAGGGCCAGCGGGAGCAGCGTCGCCACGAACAACTTGCCGTCGTGTCCCGGCGAAACGAGGCCAGCCACGTTGCCACCCATCTGGTAGGCCACGCCGCCCACCATCGCCGCCGGGAACGACAACCGGATCGACCGCAAGAACAGGTAGGTGAAGCAGCCCGCGAGGAAGATGTGGATGATCAGCCCCCAGGTCATGCCGCTGCCCGTTCCCAGAAGGAGGCGCAGCAACGCCGTGGGGTAGAACGTGTCGCCGTGCATGGCGTCCACGAACGGCAGTCCCCCGTACAGGTACGGGTTCCACTGCGGGATCGCGCCGTGTTCGAGGAAGAACCTCCGGGCGAAGTCGCGGAAGGCGTACCCGGCGATGAACTGGTCCGACCGCGGATTGAGGAGCAGCTGTCCCGTGAGGGCCGGGTACCCGAGGAGGAGCGCGGCCAGCAGGTGGACGCCGGTGGCCATCCAGCCCGCATGTCGAGGCGCCGTCAGCGGACCGGGAGCACCGCGTTCAGGAGCAGCTTTGGTCATGGTCGGAGGTAAGGGGGCACCGGCCCGTGCGACAACACCCGGTGCTGGACGCACAATTTAGCCCGGGAGAGCGACTTACGAGACATCGCTCATTGGTACCATCACCGGTCGAGGTGGTGCCCTACCCTGCCGTGACCTGGCGGTAGATCGCGGCGTAGCGCCCAGCCACGGCGTCGGGGGCGAACCGGCTCAGCATGGCGGCCCGTCCTCGCCGTCCGAAGGCGACGGCCGTGGCTGGCTCGCCGACGAGCACGTCGATGGCCTTCGCGAGTCCATCGATGTCGCCGGGCGAGACGAGGAACCCGGTCGCGCCGTTCTCCACCGTGTCGACCGTCCCGCCGGAGGCGTAGGCTATGACCGGGGTCTCGCAGAGCTGCGCCTCCACCGCCACCAGGCCGAGTCCTTCGTCACGTCCGGGCATGATGGTCGCAATGGCCCGCTGGTAGAACGGAACCACCGAGGGCTGCGGCAGCGCGCCGTGCCAGTGAATCCGCTCCGCAACCCCGAGGGAAGTGGCGCGCGCCTCGAGCGCCGCGCGATCCGGGCCGTCGCCAATCACGTCGAGCCCCACCGCGGTGCGGGTGCGCGCCAACGCGTCGACCAGTTCCGCGATCCCCTTCTGCTGGTTCAACCGCCCAACGAAGAGCAGCCGCTCACGCGCCCCAGCGGCCGGCGAGAACAGGTCGGTCGCCACGGGCATCGGTTCCACCAGCGAATGCACGCTGGGCGCGATGCGGCGCACCTGCTCCGCGAGCCACGTCGACACGGTGGTGACGGCCGCCGACCGTCCCAACACGTGACGCATGATCGGGTGCGCGGCTCCGGTTCCGACCGCAAGGCGCACATCCGACCCGTGCATCGTGGTCACCATGGGGACCCCAAAACGACGTTGCGGGAGCAACGCGGTGAGCCCGCCGGGGAACCACCAGTGCGCGTGCAGGACGTGTGGTCGCCACGCGCGCATCACGCGACCTGCGGCCCCGGTTCCCGACAGCAGGTAGCCGAGCATGGCGAGCTTGCCCGTGACCGACCCCTGGACCTCGGCGGCCATGTTCCCCGTGTAGGCGAGCCGCTCCCACGACTGGGGCGCATACCGAAAGCGATGCACCGGGATGGCGGCGATGGCCTCGAATGGCAACAGGCCCGGCGCGGACGGTGCCACCACCTGGACCTCGACGTCCTGCGCGGCCAGTGCCGTCGCGAGGTGGAGGAGGAAGGAACCCGCGGCGTCGCCCGCGTAGCGTGGGAACGAATGCGCGAGGAAGAGGACTCGCAGCGCCGACACGTCAGGCGGGCGGATCGTGCAGTTCGTCGGTGACGCGGCGCAGCTCGCGGACCTGGGCGCGCAACCCGGCGACCTGCTCGCCGAGCAGGCCGGCGACGAAGAAGATCGAGCCGAGGATGAGCGTCGTCTGGATCACCGTCCACACCGACCGCGTGCCGACGCCCAGGAAGGCCAACCGACCGAGGGCCACGAGCCCGGCCAGGACGCCGGTGGCGAACAGCGCGGCCCCCATCATCCCGAACAGCAGGAGCGGCTTCTGCGAGAAGCGGAGCTCGAACCAGACGCTCAACATGTCGAGCACGCCCACGGGGATGCGCCCGATCCCAAACTTCGACTTGCCGGCGTGGCGCGGGTACAGCGGGACGGGGATCTCGGCCACCGAGAAGCCCTGCGACGCGGCGATGACGATCATGTAGCGATGCCAGTCCGGTCGGATCGGCAGTTGCTCCATCACCTCGCGGCGATACGCCTTCACGCTGTTGAGGTCCTTCACGCGCACGTCGAAGAGGACGCGGCTCAGGAAGTTGTAGATGCGTGAGACGAACGCCTTCTCGTACTTCCCCTGCTTGAAGCCGGTGACCATGTCGGCTTCGTTGGCCACGATGGGCGCCACGAGCCGCGGGATGTCCTCGGGCTTGAACTGCAGGTCGGCCGGGTAGAACACCAGGATGCTGCCGCGCGCGTTGAGGAATCCCGTGCGCAGGGCATCCGCGATGCCGCGGCGGCTGCGGTGGCGCACGCCACGCAGGAACGGATAGGTCGCGCGCAGCCGCTCGATCGTTGCCCACGTCTGGTCCACCGACCCGTCGTCCACGACGATGACCTCGTACGTGACGCCGTCGCGTCCAAGGACCTCCGCGGCCTGCTCCATGAACAGGGGGAGGTTCTCGGCTTCGTCCTTGGCCGGGACGAGGACGGAGACCTGAACCTCGGAGGCGGCCGATGGCAGACGGCGGACTGCAGACAAGGGCTCGTTTTCGGTTGGGAGTGCCGCCGGCGCTTCGAAGGGAGAGACGTCGGGCTGTTCGCGTTCAATATGGCGGATACTGCCCCCTGCCGTCTGCCGTCTGCCGTCCGTCATCTCAGACGCGCTTCCGCATGCGAGCCGACAACACGCCGAGCTGGTCGCGATACTTCGCCACGGTGCGTCGCGCGATGTGCACGCCGCTGTCCTGCAGGATCTGCACGATCGCCTGGTCCGTGAGCGGGTTCTTCGGGTCCTCGTTGGCCACCAGCTTCTCGATCTGGTCGCGAATCCCGCGCGCCGAGACGTCCTCGCCACCGGTGGTCGCGAGGCCTGACGAGAAGAAGTACTTGAGCGGCAACACGCCGCGCGGCGTCTGCACGAACTTCTCGTTGGTCACGCGGCTGACGGTGCTCTCGTGCATCCCGATCACGTCGGCGACCTCACGCAGCGTGAGCGGGCGCAGGCCACGAACCCCCTTCTCGAAGAAGTCGCGCTGCCGTTCGACGATGTAGTTCATGACCTTGAGCATGGTCTGCCGCCGCTGCTCGATCGCCTGGATCATCCAGTTGGCGGAGTTGAGCTTGTTGGCGATGAACTCCTTGTTCTCCCCGTCGAACTTCTTCTTGTCGCGCGCGATCTCCTGGTAGGCGCGGCTGAGCTTGAGGCGCGGCAGGTTCGCGTCGTTGATGAACACGCGATACGCGCCGTCGATCTTCTCGACCACCATGTCAGGCACGATGTAGCCGTCGGACGCGCTCGAGTACCGGAGCCCCGGCTTGGGATCGAGCTTGGCCACCTCGTCGGCAGCCTGCTGCACATCGGCCGGGCTGATCCCGAACCGCTTGGACAACTCGCTCCAGCGGTGGGCGATCAGTTCGTCGAACGCCTCATGCACGAGGCGGTATTGCAGCGTGTCCTCGTGGCGCTGGTCGCGGAGCTGGAGGAGCAGGCATTCGCGCAGGTCGCGCGCGCCCACGCCCGAGGGATCGAGCCCCTGGATCACGCGGAGCACGGCCTCGCACTCCTCCGCCGTGTAGAACGGCAACGTGCCCTGGAACCCTTCCTTTTCCGCGGCGCGTGCCACGACCTCGTTGATCGAGTTCTGGATCTCCTCGAGCGAACAGGTGAGCCACCCGGTTTCGTCGATGTTGCCGATGAACTCGTCGGCGAGCAGCAGCTGGCGCGGGTTGAGCTCGAGCAACGCCACCTGGTCGCGCAGGTGATCGGAGAGGTCACGCGTCTCGACCGTGACGGGCTCGTAGTACTCGCGCTCCTCGGTCTCCTCGCGCGGTCCGTCGGGCGCAAAGCCGTCCTGGAGGATTTCCTCCCAATCGACGGTGTCGTTCTTCTGCGCCTCGAGCTCGGGGGTGCTCTGCTCCGGCTCCGAGAGGTCGACCGGCCCTTCCTCGCCCTCTTCGGCGGCTTCCTGCTCGGCCGTCTCCTCGTCTTCCTCGGGTTCGACCATCTCGAGGAAGGGATTGACGAGGAGTTCCTGCTTGAGGTGCTGCTGGAGGTCGAGGAGGGGCATGTAGAGCAAGTCCATCGCCTGGTACAGGCGCGGATTGATCTTCAACTCCTGCCGGAGCGAGGTGCTCTGGCTGAGCCCCGTTCTCATGCGGCGGTGTCCTCGGTCGCGAACCGTTCGCGCAAGCGCGCGGTCAGGGTCGGGCCCAGGTAAATGCGCGAGACCTCGTCGTCGAAGACGAGTTCCCGCACGGTCCCTGAGACCTTGACCTGCCCGTCGAACATGATGTACGCGCGATCCACGATGTCCAGCGTCTGCTCCACGTTGTGATCGGAAATCAGCACCCCAATGCCGCGCTGCCGGAGTCCTGCGACGATCTTCTGGATGTCGTGCACCGCGATGGGGTCGACCCCGGCAAACGGCTCATCCAGCATCATGAACTTGGGCTGTGACACGAGGGCTCGCGTGATCTCGAGCCGTCGTCGTTCCCCGCCGGACAGGGCAAAGGCCTTGCTCTTCCGGAGGTGCTTGATGCCAAGCTCATCCAGCAACGCTTCCAACCTAGATCGACGCTCCTCCTTGCTGAGAGGCAACGTCTCGAGGATGGCCAGGAGGTTCTCCTCGACCGAGAGCTTCCGAAAGATGGAAGGCTCCTGCGAAAGGTACCCGATCCCACGGCGCGCGCGACGGTACATCGGCATCCGCGTGATGTCCTCGCCGTCGAGCTGGATCTTGCCTTCCTGCGGCGGGATGAGGCCGACGATCATGTAGAACGTCGTCGTCTTGCCGGCGCCGTTCGGGCCGAGGAGCCCCACGATCTCGCCCTGCTGCAGGCGGAACGCGACATCGTTCACCACCCGTCGTCGCCGATAGACCTTCACCAAGCCGCGGGCTTCGATCACGGATCCCGCCGGCGTCATCGCCGGCGTGGGGCTCCGCGCCGGGGCGGCGGCCACCGACGCGTGTTCGCCGGTCTTTCGCAACGCCTCCGCGAGGTCGGTGCGCTGGGCCGCGATGGTCGCCCACACGTTAGGGGCAACGCGCACGGCATCGGCGAACGTGGCCGGTGCCCCGGTTGCCGGGTAGATGGCGAGGCCCTGCGCCGTAAGGCGCGGCATCACCGACTTCGCGAGGAAGGAGCGCACCTCGTCGAGGCTGAGGCGTGCCGCTTCCTGGTCCGCGTCGAGGCCACGCGTGCGCAGCGAGGCGAGGTAGTCCTCCCGGAACCGGATCGCGACGTCGTGGAAGTTCGCGAATCCCTCGGGCGACGCACACACGATCAACGCATGCAGCCCGAAGGCGAGCGAACGATCGCCCCCGGTCAGGCCCTCGATGCGTTGCGAGATGTCGTCGTCAGGCAGTTCGTCGGTCATTCGCTGGTTCCAGGTCCGGGCCGACGGCGCGGCGCGGCACCGGGGCGCGCTGGCGCCGGGGCTCGCGTGGGGCGTCGGGTGGGCTTCGCCTTGGTTGGCGGAAGGGTATCGGGCGGCGTCGCTTCAAGGAACACCCCGGCGACCGAATCCGTGACGGTGACGGTCTGGACCTCGCGCGACTTGAAGTCGACCGAGATGATCCGACCGCGCACGTAGGACAATCCCGGCTTGTCCTTTTCCCCGCGATTCGACGGCATCTGGTAGAACGAACGGGCCGCGCCGCGTGCGACGAGGTCGCGGAGCGTGGGTTGCGACGTTGTGTCCCGCGCGGGAACGCTGTCGAAGCGGGCCACGATGGTGTCGCCGCGCAGCCAGTCGCGTTCCTTCGAGGTGATCTTCGTGGTGTCCGGATCGCTCTCGGCGTATGCACGACGCACCGCGAACAGCTCGCGCAGTCGCTGGCCCGGCATGCGCACGTCGAGCGAGTCGGCGGTGATGCGTCGCTCCTTCGTGACGGCCTGGGCGCGCGATGGCCCGAAGGCAAAGGCCCGATCGAGACGGTTGTCGGTCACGCGGAGGTCGACCGTGTCGGCCGACAGCGTGAGGTCCTTGCTCACCGCGCTCGCGGAATCGATGGACAGCACGCGATCGACCTTGCGGGTGCGCCCGAAGATGTCGATGACACGTCCCGTGAGGGTGAACGAGTCCTTCCCCTTGCTCTCCACCCGCGGCTTCTTCATCAGCCGCGAGTACTGGCGCACGTTGTCGAGCACGGCCGAGTCGCCACGCGCGGTGAGGTCCGTGCGATCGAGCTCCACGCGACCGTGTGCGGTGAAGAGGGTGTCCCCTTCCCCAACGATGTTGTCCGCGACGAGCATCACCGGATCCGCCTGGCGCTTGCCCGTGGAGTCGGTCTCGTACATGCGGAGCGTGGGGCGCGCCGTCATGATCACCTTGCTCGCGGTGCGGACGCCACGGACCGCGCGGAAGTACTCGGCGCGCGGGCCGGTCATGCGCGACGAGTCCTTCATCACCACGACGACGTTGCCCTCGGCGACGAGGCGCTCCTCGGCCTGGTAGTAGGTCAGCCGGTCGGAATCGAGGGAGACGCGATCCTCGCGATACTTCACCTTGCCAATCAGGTAATGCAGCCGGTTCTGCTCGTAACTCTCGGCGGAGTCGGAATTGATGCGAATCGCCTGGGACCTGCAGCGGCCGATGACACCCCCGCCGATGTAGGTGGTGTACTTGTCGGCGATCGGGTCGCGCACCGAGAGGAAGCGCGTCTCCGGCGTGTTCTCGAAGTCGAGGGTGCAACGTTGCGCGGGGCGCTCCGGGGTGCGGGCGCGCGGCGCAGCGGCTCCCGCTCTGTCGGTCGGCGGGAGCGAGATGGTATCGAGCTTGGGGGTGGCCTGCGGCGGTGCGGGCGCTGGGGCGACGGGCGCGGGCGCCGGTGCGGCCACGGGGCGCGGCGTCGACCGGCCGCAGGCAGCGACCGCAAACGCCAGGGTGGCGACAACGCCCCGTGCCACGCGACTCATCGGCGTGGCAGCGTGACCTGGTTCCCGCTGGACTGCGCGCCCTTGAGCACGCGAACCGCGTTGAGGTCAGGGTCGGACACGAACCCGACGCCCTTGAGGATGCGGCCGTTCTTCTCGCGCAGCTCAAAGGTGCTGTCCGACGAGATCTCGTTGCGCGTGGGATCGAAGCGGAGGTGCGGCGTCGTCAGCTTGCGACCCGCCACGCTGGTGACGACCACGTCGCCGCGCGCCTCCATGCTGCCGATGCGCGAGTTGTAGGTCCCCTGCTTCGAGACGAGTTCCGAGTCCTTGTCGCCGGCGGTGCGGAAGAAGGTCGCCTTCACCTTCCGCAACTCGGTGCGCGTGTTCTCCTCGAACATGTAGGCCGTGTCCGCCTTCACCTCGGCCCGGCGCAGCCCGGCGTCGGTGACGAAGAACTGCACGCCGAACATCGTCTGGTCGGCGGAGTCCGCGGTGGTGGCCGGCGGGCGCTGGGCCGGGGTGCTCGTGTCGCGGCACGCGACGGCGGCCACCAGCACGAGGCTGCTGACAAACCACCTCATGCAACCCCCGCGCGCATCAGGTCATGCAAGTGCACTACTCCCACCAGTTGCTCCTGGTCATTGACGACCGGCATGGCGACGATGCCGGATTGCTCCATCCGGTACACCACCGCGGACGCAAGTTCCCCGTCCCGGGCCACCCGTGGCGCGCGCGTCATCAGGTCCCCGAGCACGAGGTCCAGCGCACCTCCGGACCGCTCCAGGGTCCGCGTCAGGTCGCCGGCGGTATACACGCCCACCACGCGACGTTCCGCGTCGCACAGGGCCACGATGCCGCGACGTCGCGCGAGCATCACGGTCGCCTCGCGGACCCGCGCGGTCACGGGCAGCACCGGGAGGTCATGGGTCTCCATCACATCGGCCACGCGCAGGATGAGCTTGCGGCCGAGGGCGCCGCCGGGATGGAGGCGGGCAAAGTCCTCGCGCTGGAACCCCTTCTGCTCGAGCACGGCCACGGCGAGGGCGTCGCCTAACGCGAGGGCCACGGTGGTGCTGGTCGTGGGGGCGAGGTCGTGCGGGCACGCCTCCTCGCGCACGAAGCCGTCCAGCGAGGCATCGCAGGCCCGGGACAGGGCCGAGCCCTGGTGGCCGGTGATGGCGATGGTGCGCACGCCGAA
>JAEUJK010000649.1 GCA_016794735.1 Gemmatimonadota bacterium
CGCATGTGGGGCTGGCAAAGGTGAAGAAGGCGGCCTCGGACTCGGCGCGCTTCCAGGCCGCGACGATCTGGTGGGGGATCGCGGTGGCGTCGGTGCTCGGGTTCATCCCCTGGAACCGGCCGCTGCTGCCGTTCTGAGCCCCGGCTCGAGTTCGCAGTGCTCGGGGGGAAGGAACGGGACTTCGCGCCGTGAGCGCTCAGTCGATCTGTCGCTCCCCCGACCCGATCGCGAGGTAGGTGAGGGCGCCCACCACGCAGAGGCCGGCCGTCACCTGGAAAGGCGCCGCGTATGACCCCGTACGCTGCACGAGGTATCCCGTGATCGCCACCCCGACGATGCCCGGGAGGGTGCCCGCGGTGTTCGTGATCCCCCACACCACGTCGGCATATCGTGGGGCGATGTCGAAGGCGTTGGGGCCGAAGCCGGCAATGGCAAACGCCAGCGCGCTCGTCGTGCAACACATCAGGACGACCGCGGTGGTTGGGGTGTTGGCCAGCGGGAGTGCCAGCAGGAAGATCGCGCTACCGAAGAAGGCCACGCAGAGGAGCGCCTTCCGCACGAAGGTGGTGGAGCGTCCCGCGCGCATCATGCGGTCGGCGGCGAGCCCACCGACGTTGGCCATCACGAAGCTCGCGAGCCATGGCGCGCTCGCGTACCAGCCGGCGTTGGCGAGCGTCATCGAGAAGGTGGTCTTGAAGTAACTCGGCAGCCACGCCAGCAGGAGGTACAGGGCCCAGTTGTGGGCGAAGTGGCAGGTGATGATGGCCCACACGGCCGGCGTGGTGAAGATGCGGCGCCAGGGCACCGCCTGTCCCCCGCTATCGGTGGCCGCCACGCCGCGCCCCTCGGGGACGAGGCCGAACCACGCGGCCCCCCATACAAGGCCAAGCGCCCCGAAGGCGTAGAACGCCATGGGCCACCCCCACACACGGATGATCCAAGCGGTGAGCGGGAGGGCGAGCACGGTGCCTAACGACAACCCGCTGGAGAACAGCGCCACCGCCCGGGACTTCTGTTCGGCCGGGACCCACCGACCGATCATGTTGATCGAGCCGGGAAAAACCGCCGCCTCGCCGAGGCCGAGGGCGATGCGCGCGGCGATGAGCATGGCAAACGAGGTGAGCGCGGCCGGCGGGGTGAGGCCGGTGAACAACGACCACCAGAGGACGGCAACGCCCAGCACGATCCGCCCGCCCCACCGGTTGGCCAGGCTCCCGGCCACGACCTGGAGCAGCAGGTACCCGATGAAGAACGAGGAGAGGACCAGTCCCTTGGTGGCCTCGTCCCAGCCCAACTGCTCCTGCATCGCAATGGCGGCGATGGAGATGTTGGTGCGATCCAGGTACGAAATGAGGACGGCCGCGAAGCAGAGCAGGACGACGCGGGTGGTGACGGTGCGGGACGGGGTAGTCATGGCGCGCGAACTTGGCGCGGGCGGTGTTGGGCCGCAACTCAGGGCCGCGCCGTGCACCCCCTGAGCCGGCGCGCCACCCCAACGCCACGATGCCCGCCCAGCGGCAACTCCCGGAACGGCCCGCTGATCCTCGCGCCTATGGCACGCGCTCGCAATACGCGCTGCCGCTGCATCGTTCCGGGACGTACGTCTCGCTCTCCACGAACCACGCGCCGTTGAGCTGGCGCCACTTGGCGAAGTACGAACCACCGATCGTCACCTTGCCGTCGGGTTCGGTCCAGGAGCCCGTCCATGTGCCGCGCTCACTCGCCATGCGCCACGGGGCGAAGACCGAGACCTCGGTGGGCGTGCGGCGATACACCACGTCGGGCCGCGACCGGAACTGACCCACCATGCGCTGGACGTAGGCGTCCCGGTTGTCGGAGTGCACCGAGTTCGACGTGACGATCGCCACGTTAGGCGCGAGCATCTCGGCGAACCCGGCGCTGTCGTGCCGAGCGATGGCCGCGTTGGACCGCTCCCGCCGCCGCCGGATCTCGCGCACGTCGGGGCCATCGGTGGTGTCGTCGGCCGACCAGAGCGGACCGGGGGTGACATCCAACAGACCCCGACCTCGGGCCCCCTGTGGCACCGGGAGGACGCCATGGCGCCGCACGCTTCGGGGCAAAGTGTCCACCCGGAGCCGTTCCTCGAGCTGCCTCCGCCCAAAGGCGGGCTCCCCGGACGGCTGCGCGTGGAATCGGTCAATAAAGGCGGGATCACCCCGGTCCCGCGCCGCGTTGAATGAATCGGAGAGAGTGCTCATCTCGCCGGCCGACCGGCGATCGACGTCACACGGCGCCGCGGCCGCCTGGCTGGCGAGAAGGACGAGGGCGAGGGCGACGGTTCGCGACGTCATGACGGGGGGGTGGAGGGGGTCGTCTCCAAGATAGGGCTGCCCGGTCGGACCGAGGCATCCGCCCAACCATCCGTAGTCTACGTTTCCTGCATGCGTGCGCTGGTCATTGTCTGGTACCTCGGCCCCCTCGTCGTCTCGTTCATCCGGGACTGGCGGCGATGGATCTGGTGGGGGAGTGGGGTGTCGCGGACGGCCGCGTTCCACCAGGAGCGCGCGCGTCGTGTGGTGGCGGTGCTCGCCCGGCTCGGACCGTCGTTCGTCAAGATGGCGCAGGTCTTTTCCTCGCGATCGGACCTGATCCCCGAGCCCTACGTTGGCGCGTTATCCACGCTGACCGACCAGGTCCCCCCGGTGCCGGTCGCCGCCATCCGGCGCGAGATCGTGCAGGCCTACGGCAAGGACGCCAACGAACTCTTCGAGCGATTCGACGACGTTCCCCTGGCGGCCGCCTCGCTCGGACAGGTCCACCGCGCCACGTATCGCGGACGCGATGTGGTGATCAAGGTGCTCCGGCCGGGTGTTGAAGACCTGGTGCGGAAGGACCTCGCGGTGTTCGGCCCGCTGGTCCGCTGGTTCGAGCGACGTTTCCCGAACCCGCACATCCACAACGCCCGCATCGTGATCGAGGAGTTCGCGGTGCGTGTGTGGGAAGAGATGGACTTCGTCCGCGAGGCGGCCAACGCCACCGAGATCCGGGCGAACTTCCGCGGCAACGCGCGCATCATCGTGCCGGAAGTCGTGGAGGAGCTCACG
>JAEUJK010000669.1 GCA_016794735.1 Gemmatimonadota bacterium
TCCGACGCGGCGGGCACGCAGCACTACCTGCAGCTCCGCGACGCGTACTTCGACCTCTGGCTCGATGGCGCCAAGGAGCACCGGCTGCGCTTCGGGCAGAGCAAGGTGCCGTTCGGGTTCGAGAACCTGCAGTCGAGCTCCAACCGGATGCCACTCGACCGAAACGACGCGCTGAACAGTGCGGTTCCCAACGAACGCGACTTCGGGGTGTTCTACTACTGGGCGTCGACGACGGCGCGCCGTCGTTTTCGCATCCTCACGGACAGCGGGCTGAAGGGCACGGGCGACTACGGCATCTTCGGCGCCGGCCTGATGAACGGGCAGACGGCGAACCGTCCCGAGGCAAACAACTCGCTGCATGCGGTGGCCCGGCTCACCTACCCGTTCCGCCTGTCCAACGGCCAGTTCATCGAGGCCAGCGTGCAGGGGTACAAGGGACGCGTCGTGGTGCCGACGCGCACCGCGTCGGTGCGCGCCCAGCCGGAGTACGCGGACGAACGCATGGCCGTCTCGTTCGTGTGGTACGCGCAGCCGTTCGGGTTCGTGGGCGAATGGAATTGGGGTCGCGGCCCGGAATACCAGGAGAGCACCCGCTCCATCGAAGCAGGCCACCTGGACGGCGGCTTCGTGCAGACCATGTACCGCTGGCAGCATCGCGGCCAGGTGATCCAGCCGTTTGCCCGCGCCCAGTTCTACAGCGGGGGCAAGAAGGTCGAGCAGGATGCCCGCCACTACGAAGTGCACGAGTACGAGGGCGGGATCGAGTGGCTGCCCACCCCGGCGTTCGAGCTCACCGCGGAATACACCCGCTCCGACCGCCTGATGGTCGACCCCACCCTGCCGACTAACTATCGACAGAAGGGCGGCTTCCTGCGGCTCCAGGCCCAGTTCAACTACTGATGCACACCACCGGCGCCCCCGAGGCGGGGCGCCCTGCCGCAGGGTTCCGACGAGGGATAAGCTTCATGGCGCTCGCCACGTCGGACTCCCATGTCGCTGGTCATCCACGAAGCCTTCACCGTCCAGGCGGACCCCGACCGGGTCTTCGCCTTCCTCAATAACCCGGCCGAGGTCGTCACCTGCCTCCCCGGGGCAGAGTTGACCGAGACCATCGACGCACGCACCCACGCGGGCCGCGTGCGGGTGAAGGTCGGGCCGGCGAGCGCCGCCTACGCGGGACGCGCGGTCCTCACCGAGGTGGATCCCGCCGCA
Organism: Gemmatimonadota bacterium; assembly: GCA_016794735.1. Taxonomy (GTDB): domain Bacteria; phylum Gemmatimonadota; class Gemmatimonadetes; order Gemmatimonadales; family Gemmatimonadaceae; genus RBC101. The sequence continues at coordinate 1,213 of JAEUJK010000669.1, forward strand.
CGTCGCGTGGCCATCACCGGTGAAGGCAAGGAGAGCGGCGGAAGTGGCTCGGCGCGCATGCAAATGGTGGCCGTGGCCACGCCGAACCCCGCTGGCGGCACCGACGTCACCGTGGACGCGACGATCGACATCGCCGGCCGCGTGATGCAGTTCGGCCGCGGATTGATCGAGTCGGTATCCAAGCAGCTGTTCCAGCAGTTCGTGGTCGCTGCCCGGGAGAAACTCGAACGCCCGGTCGAGGCGCCTGCTGCCGCTGCATCGGTCGCGGGCGGCGATGCAGCGGCCCCCGCCCCGCCCGCACCCGCACCAGCGCCCGCGCGCGAGCTCAGGCTGCTACCGCTCCTGTGGCGCAGCTTCCTCGACTGGTTCCGGCGCCTCCTCGGTCGCCGCTGAATACACGAAGGGCCGGAAATCAGTCCGGCCCTTCGTGTGTCACGGCGGGAACAGCGCCCTACTTTCGCGCGAGCGCCGCCTCGATGGCTTGCCGCGTGAAGACTCGGGCGAGGTTGGCCTTGTAGGCCACCGATCCCCGGGCGTCCTCGATGAGGGCGAGACCATCCGCGGCCCGGTCCGCTGCCGCTGCGCCGGACGCGAGGGCCCCTTCCACCGCAGCCAGGCGCATGGGACGCTGCGCCAACCCGGTGATCGCCACGCGCCCGCCGGACGCGCCCAGCTGCACGGCAACACCTACAATCGCATAGCCAGACGCCGGATCCGGGTGCTTCACGTACGCACACGCGCGCGTGGCCACGGGCACCTGGATGGCCGTGAGCATCTCACCCGCCGCCAGCGAGGTCTGGAACGTGTCCACGAAGAACTGGTCGGCGGGAATGGTGCGCGTCCCGCCCTTCCCCTGCACCACCACCGACGCACCGAGCGCCAGCATCGCGGCCGGAAGGTCGGCGGCCGGATCGGCGTGGGCCAAAGACCCGCCGATGGTGCCCATGTTCCGGATCATTTGGTCGCCGATATGACCGGCGACTTCTGCCAGCAGGGGTGCCTTTGCGCGCAGCACGGCCGACGAGGCAATCTCGGCGTGGCGCGTCATGGCACCGACCGTCACCACGCCACCCGACTCCGCAATGCCATCCAGTCCCGAGACGCGACCGATGTCGATGAGGTGAGCCGGCGCGGCAAAGCGCAGCTTCATCACGGGCAGCAGCGAATGCCCGCCCGCGAGCAACTTGGCATCGTCACCATAGGTGGCCAGCAGCTCGAGCGCGTGGTTCACCGAGGTCGCGCGATGATACTCAAAAGAAGCCGGATACATGTCAGTGTCCTCCCCGGGCGGTCTGGATGGCGCCCCAGATCTTTGCCGGGGTCAGCGGCATGTCGAG
>JAEUJK010000684.1 GCA_016794735.1 Gemmatimonadota bacterium
GTGGCGTTGGCCGCGAGCCCCACCGACATCGTGGCAATGACCCCAAGCGAGAACAGCGGCTCGCGCACGAGGGAACGCACCACGTGCCGCAGGTCGGTGACCACGCCCTGGAGACGCGTGTGCCAGCGCTCCCGCTGCCGCCCCGACTGGTCTTCGGCCTCCAGCGCCGCGCGCACCTGCTCGCGATCCCCAAAGCGCCGCTCGGCCTCGGCCCGCGCCGCCTCGGGCGAGAAACCACGCGCCGTGAGTTCGGCGATCACCGCGTCGAAGTGAAACCCGATCTCGTCATCGACATCGCGGCGCACCGATTCCTCGGTGGCGTCGTGGCGAATCACACGACGGAATCCCGGCATCCGGTCCATGGGGGTCACGCGGGTTGGAGGACTTTGCCGACCGCCGTGACATACCGATGCCACTGCGAGGCCTGCGTATTCAGCGCGCGACGTCCCGGGGCGGTGATGGCGTATTGCTTCACGCGACGTCCCCCATCGGTCACCCCCCACTCGCTGGCGATCCAGCCCTTGCGCTCCATGCGGTGGAGCGAGGTGTAGAGCGCGCCATCCTCGATGGCGAGCGCGTCGTCCGTCGTCTCGCGAATCCACCGCGCGACGCCGTACCCGTGGTTCGGGCCCCACGTGAGCGACTTGAGCACCAGGACATCGAGCGTGCCCTGGAGGAGCTGCATCGGATCGTCAGCCATCGTACCCTCAACTGTTGAGGGTACGATGGCCACACCCGGCCCTCGCCGTCAAGGGTGCCCTTGAGCTCGACGGCTGTCGGCCCCAACATCCGACCCAGGTTCGGCGCGCCTCCGGTCAGGTTGACGTGCCGCCCGTTCCCCAACCGCGCCATGCAGCTCAACGCTTCCGTCTACGACCTGTGGGTCTTTCGTCGCACGCCGGGCGGCGTGGAGTTCCTCGTGCTGCAGGCGTCAGCACTCAAGGCGGCGCGTCACTTCAACGGCGGGATGTTCTGGCAGGTGCCGAGCGGGGTCTTCCGCGACGGCGAATCGGTGCCCGACGCCGTGGACCGCGAGGCGGCCGCGTATCGACTCGACGTGCGTGCCGTGTGGGCCGGGGAACACGCCTACACCATCTACAATCGCCGCTTCCACGAGGTGCAGGTCATCACGGTCTTCGCCGTGGAGGTGGGCCCTGGCGACCCGCAGCTCAACGCGGACGAACACGGGGACTTCGCGTGGCTACCGTACGACGCGGCCCTCGCGCGCGTTCACTTTCGCGGCCTCAGGGACGGGCTGCGTTCCGTGCAGGAGTACATCACGGGCGTGGAACGCCCCGCCCCGGAACTCTGCCTGCGCGCCGCGCCTAACGCGTAGTGCGCGCGGTCGCCGGTGTTACTGGGCGACCACGCGCTTCACCCACGCCCCGCTCGGGAACGTGCCCGTCGACGCGTCGACGCCGTTGATCAGCGCCAGCTGCTCGATGGGGATCACCGACGGGTACTGCTGCTGGAACTGCGCGAGCGTGGTCGCGCTGCGGACCTGCACGAGGCGCAGGCGGTTCGGCTTGACGTTGAGCGCCTGCGGGTCGGTGAGGCGCTGGAAGGAACCGAGCGACGCGCGGAAGGCGCGGTCGTAGCTGCCGACCTTTGACTGGTCCGTGTACGCCAGCAAGCGATAGGTCGTGCCATCGAGCTGCACGAAGGTGACGTACCCGCCCAGGGTGGCCTGCTGCGTCTGCACGGCAAACTGCGCGGTGGCGGCGGGCAGCCCGTTGATGGTGGTGTTCGTCGCGCCACTCGACTGGATCCCCTGCTGCCCGAGGAACTGCGAGAGCGCCTGCTGCGGCGAGCCCGTGGCCCCGGACAGCACGATGAGCGCGTCCTGCGCGGTGCTCATCCCGGCAACCTGCTGCGCGCTGTTCTGCGTACGCCATCCGGCAGGAAAGTCAAAGCGGAACTTGAGCGTGGGGTGCAGGAACGCGGCCTGCTGGAAGAAGCCCTGTCGCGGGTCCTCGCCATACACCATCCCGTCGAGCCGCTGCAGGAACGGGTCGCGGTTCACCTTGAGCGGGCCGGCCGGACGTGTCCACGCGGCGATGCGCTCGTTGGTCTTCGTCACGCGGTTCCCGGGATTGGGGTGCGTCGACAGCCACTCCGGGGTCTGGTCGCCGCCCCCACTCGTGCGGTCGAGTGTCTTGAACATCTCGGCCATCTCCGCGGGATCGTACTGCGCATTCGTCATGTAGCGGAAACCCAGTTCGTCCGCCTGGGTCTCGTCGTCACGGCCGAACTTCAGGAACATCAGGCCAAGCGCCTGGCTGCCGAGGTTCCCGAACTGCTGGAGTTCCGGGCGCAGAATCATCGCACCGATGAACAGCCCCTGCGTGAGCTGCGCGCGCGACATCTGGCTCACCGAGTGCTTGGCGGTGACGTGCCCGATCTCGTGGCCGAGCACCGAGACGAGCTGCGCCTCGGAGTTCACGTGGGCGAGGATCCCGCGCGTCACGAACAGCGGGCCACCAGGCAGCGCGAAGGCGTTCACGACCGGGTCGTCGATGACGGTGAACGACCAGGGGAGGTTCGGGCGCTCCGAAGCGCGGGCGAGCGGCATGCCGAGCGCGGACACGTAGCGCTGCAGCTGGGAGTCGGGATAGACGCCCATCTCGGCGGAGGCCGACTTGGCGGCCTCGAGCCCCATCGCGATCTCCTGCTGCTCGCCGATGAGGGAGAGTTCGCGACGCCCGGTGACGGGGTTCGTCGCACAAGCCGCGAGGACGAGGAGCAGGGCGGGAACTGGGCGCATGGATGGACGCATGAGGATGCTCCTATCTTAGCGTCCAATCGCCCTTCCCCACACCGCCCGACGGGCCTACGTTGGCGCGCGCCCGTCCGACGCCCCACTTCGGTTTATGACTCCTCGATACCTCGCCCTCGTGCTCATCCCACTCGCCTGCGCCGAATCCGGGTCGCGCGCGGCCGACACGGCCGGGGCCGCCACCGTGGCGACCCCGACGTCGGAGTGGGTGAACCTCGTCGACAGCGCCGCCACCGGATGGCGCACGTACAAGAAGGCCGGCCTCGAGGGCTGGCACGTGGTCGACGGCGCGCTCACGCGCACCGGGCCGGGCGGGGACATCGTCTATGCCGCCCGCGAGTTCGGCGACTTCGAGCTCGAACTCGAGTGGAAGCTCCAACCCAAGGGGAACTCCGGGATCTTCTTCCGGGGGACCGAAGGCACCGAGGAGCTGTACGAGAACTCCGCCGAGATGCAGGTGCTGGACAACGTCGGGCACCCGGACAACTCCACCGAACTCACCGTCTCCGGGGCCAACTATGGACTGCATCCCGCCCCGCGGGACGCAGTGAAGCCCATCGGCGAATGGAACACGGTGCGGCTCATCGCGCGCGGCGCGCATGTGGAGCACTGGCTGAACGGCCAGAAGGTCGTGGACTACGAATTGTGGAGCCCGGACTGGGAGGCGAAGGTCAAGGCCAGCAAGTTCGCCCAGTGGCCGAGCTATGGCCGCGCGAAGTCGGGGTTCATCGGGCTGCAGGACCACGGGGATTGGGTGGCGTATCGCAACATCCGTATCCGTCCCCTCTAGGAACTCGCCATGCCGGTTCGCACCCGACTCTCGATCATGATGTTCCTCCAGTACTTCATCTGGGGGAGCTGGTTCGTCACCATGGGCACCTACCTGGGCCAGACGCTGGGATTCACCGGCAGCCAGGTGGGACTCGCGTATGGGGCCACGGCCATCGCCGCGCTCATCTCGCCGTTCTTCGTGGGGATGATCGCCGATCGCTTCTTCGCGAGCGAGAAGTTGCTCGCGGTGTTGCACCTGGTCGGCGCCGGGTTGATGTACCTCGTGGCCCAGCAGAAGTCCTTTGGGGCCTTCTACCCGATGCTGATCGGCTACGCGTTGTGTTACATGCCGACGCTGAGCCTCACGAACTCCATCTCGTTCCACCACGTCACGAACCCGGCGAAGGATTTCCCGGTGATTCGCGTGCTCGGTACCATCGGGTGGATCGCGGCAGGCACGGTGATCGGCAAGGGGCTCAAGGCGGATGCCCTCGCCACGCCGATGCTGGTGGCGTCGGCCGCGTCGGTGGTGCTGGGGCTCTTCAGCTTCAGCCTCCCGCACACCCCGCCCAAGTCCGCCGGCACGCCGTTCTCCGCGCGTGACGCCCTCGGGCTGGATGCCCTGGAGCTGCTCAAGGACCGGGACTTCGCGGTGTTCACGCTCGGGTCGTTCCTGCTCTGCATCCCGCTGCAGTTCTACTACTCGTTCGCGAATCCCTTCCTGAATGAGGTGAAGGCCCCGGACCCGGCGTTCATCCAGACGTTCGGCCAATGGTCGGAGATCGGCTTCATGCTGCTCCTGCCAATCCTGCTCCCGCGCCTCGGGATCAAGAAGATCATGGTGATCGGGATGGCGGCATGGGCGCTGCGTTATGTGGCCTTCGCCCGTGGCGATGCCGGCGCCGGGATGTGGCTCCTCTACCTCGGCATCCTGCTTCACGGGATCTGCTACGACTTCTTCTTTGTGTCGGGCCAGATCTACACGGACCAGAAGGCGGGCGAGAAGATCCGCGCGGCCGCGCAGGGCTTCATCAACTTTGTCACGAACGGCGTCGGGTACTTCATCGGAGCCTTTGCCTCCGGCGCCGTGGTCGACCGCTTCTCGCACACAAACCCCGAGTGCACAGATCCCGTCGCGCAGGGCTGCCTGGCGGTGACGCACGAGTGGTACGCGATCTGGCTCCACCCGGCCCTGATGGCGGCGGTGGTCGCCGTGATCTTCCTCCTGGTCTTCCGGCCAAAGGAAGCGCGATAGGGAGACGGCAGACGGCAACAACTACAGCTTCAGGCTTCCTGCAACCCGGTCAACACCCATGAGCAGCAGACGAAAGTTTGTTTCCGATGTCTCCCGCGCCGCCGCCGGCGCCTACGCGTTCAACATCGTCCCGCGCCACGTGTTGGGCCGCGGGTACAAGGCCCCGAGTGACACGCTCAACGTGGCGTGCATCGGCGTGGGCGGCATGGGCTTCAGCGATGTGCAGGGGATGTCGATCGAGAACATCGCCTTCCTCTGCGACGTCGACGACAAGTCCGCCGAACGCGCGTACCTCCGCTGGCCCAAGGCCAAGCGGTATCGCGACTTCCGTGAGATGTTCGACCGCGAGTCCGCCAACTTCGACGCGGTCACCATCACCACGCCCGACCACCTGCACGCCGCGGCGGCGATGATGGCGCTCAAGGCCGGCAAGCACGTCTACTGCCAGAAGCCGCTCGCGCGCACCGTCGGTGAAGTGCGCGCCCTGAAGGCCGAGGCCGCTCGCCGGCCCAAGCAGGCGACGCAGATGGGGAACCAGGGCCACGCCATGGACACCACCCGCATCCTGCGCGAGTGGATCGAGTCCGGCGTCATCGGGACGGTGCAGCGCGTCGAGTTCTTCACGAACCGTCCGATCTGGCCG
>JAEUJK010000701.1 GCA_016794735.1 Gemmatimonadota bacterium
GAGTCCCATCAGGCCGAGGGCGTGAAAGCCCTCCCGCATCTCGTCGGGAAAGCGACCCGCGGCGTCGTGGGCGTGGGCGTCGATGTGATCCTTCGCGAACGAGCGAAAGGCATCGAGGATCGCGGCCAGGCTCTCGGATTCTTCCGCCGCCAGCGTGGGGAACGGAAAGATGAGATCCTCGCGGAGCTCGCCGAGGAAGAGTCCCTTGATGAAGGAGGGGTTCTCTTCCGGGTTGGCGAGGTGCGGGCGCGTGTCGGCAGTCATGTCATGGGTGGGGCGGGGGTCCCGTGAACCTACGCTGGTGTGGGGCGAAAGTTCAGAACACCGGTCCCGCCGGATCAACACATGCCGCGACCGGTGTGATCAGGGGAGCGCTGGCTCCTGCGCTCATCTGCCGCGTCGTGTGCGTCCAGCATTGCTCGTAGATCGAGCAGTAGCAGACGATGAGGCCCGTGCGGGGAGAGAGTGTGGCGACCTGCTGCGCGATAGGGCCGGATACCCGGAGCAGCTCGCGATCCTCGCCGGGGGTCAGGACCGTCCCCGTGAGGCTCGCGTGGGACGCGGTGTTTTCGCTCGGGCCCGTTGGAGGCGGCGCGGAGTCCAGCAGGGCGAGTGCATTGGCCATCGGGCGGTCGCTGAGGGTGAGCTGGGCCCAACGGACCAACAGCGGACCAACGCCCGCGTTCTTCACGCCGACGACGAGTTCAGGGTTGTCTTGCTGTCGGAAGCTCGACCAGACCACGAGGCGTGGCCACACTGCGGCATCTCGCTGCGCCATCATCACGCGCGTCTGCACGAGTGAGACGAGCAGGGCGCTGAGCGAGATCACGATGGCGCTCACGGCCACGACCAGGTCGCGATCGAACCACCGTGGCTTCGGTTGGTCCGGGGTTTCGGGCCGTTCGTCTGGGTGCATGGGCGCGGGGAAGGGGCGGGGTAGATTTGTCCCGATCTGGGGCGTGCGCAACCATTTCGGTCGCGTCGCGCCGCGCCTAAGTTCGCCGGACTCGCCTCCCACGCCCATGACCCTCTCCCGCCGCGACTTCGTCGCCACCTCATCTTCGCTCGCCGCCGGACTCGCGATCTCCCCGTCGGTCGCGTTCCCTCGCGCGTCGACCACTGGCGGCGCGGCGGCCCCGCCGGTGGTGATCGCGTCAGCCAACGGCATCCGGGGGGTGAAGGTCGCCTACGACCAGATCGTGCGCGGGGAGGACACGCTCGACGCCATCATCGCCGGCGTGAACATCCAGGAGCTCGATCCCGAGGACCAGTCCGTGGGACTCGGCGGGCTGCCTAACGCGGATGGCGTGGTCCAGCTGGACGCGTCGTGCATGCACGGCCCCACGCGGCGTGCGGGCAGCGTGGCCTGCCTCGAGGACATCGCCACGCCGTCCCTCGTGGCGAAGGCCATCATGGACTACACCGACCACATCATGCTGGTCGGCAGCGACGCGCGAAAGTTCGCCCTCGCCATGGGGTTCAAGACGCAGAACCTGCTCACGGAGAAGAGTCGCCAGGACTGGTTGCGCTGGAAGAGCAAGCTGAACGCGAACGACGCCTGGCTCGACCACGATGACCCCGTGCGCATCAAGTTCACGACGGGCACGATCAACATGAATGCCGTCAATGCGGCCGGCGACCTGTCGAGCGTGACGACCACCAGCGGGATGTCGTGGAAGGTGCCCGGACGCGTGGGCGACTCGCCGATCATCGGGGCGGGACAGTACTGCGACAACACGATTGGTGCCGCCGGGTCCACCGGGCGCGGCGAGGCGAACATCAAGGTGTGCGGGGCCTTTCTCGCCGTGGAGCAGATGCGGCTCGGCAAGACGCCGGAGCAGGCGCTCCTCCACGTGGTGGAGCGGGTCATCGCCATGACCGAGAAGCGGCTGCTGAGCGATCGGGGACGGCCGTTGTTCGACCTCGACTTCTACGCGGTCCGGAAGGACGGGACCTTCGCCGGCGTCAGCTGCTACGAAGGGAGCCAGTTCGCCGTCTGCGACGCGGCGGGACCGCGCCTGGTGACCTCCGCCTACCTGTACCGGCGCAGCGAGCGCCCGACGCGTTAGGCGACGGGGAGGGGCGTCCCGGTCGCCGTCGGTGCGGCCGGCGCCACCGGGGGCGTCACGCCGGTGCGGACGCCATCCAGCACCGCGTTGACGCGCGCCGCGCTGCGGCTCAGCGAGTGCGCGGCGGCAATCAGGTCGTGGAGCCTGGTGAAGGTCGCACCCTGCGCGAGCCGCGCGTCGGA
>JAEUJK010000597.1 GCA_016794735.1 Gemmatimonadota bacterium
GACAGCGCGATGGCCGGCACACCCGCACTCGACGCGCCCCCCGTCCCAAGGACGCAGGCAATTGATGCGAGGAGTGCCGCAAGGCTGGCCTCGGTGCCCGCGAGCGCGGACGCGTTGCCGTGCACCTGGATGCGCAGGGCGAGCGCGCTCACGAGCACTGTGGCGAGCCAGATCCCGTCGCGCGCCACCAGGACGAGGAGTTCATCGCTCGTGCCCGAGGCGACCGATGCCACCATCCACGCCATGGCCTGGATCGCGGCGGCGACCAGGGCCATCAACTGGAACCGGACCACGGTGGTCGCGGTGTCTTCGCCCTGCAGGCGCATCAGCGCGGAGACGAAGGCCATCGTCGCGGATGCGACCTGGGCGAGCAACGCGAGCGCCGCCACCATGGCAGCGGGATGCACGAAGTACGGGAGCGTCATCGCCCCGTCCGCTGGCCGGAACGGCAGGAGGGCCAGCGGCGCTCCCGAGAGTGATGCCGCGAGCAACACCAGCACGACCGCCGCCACCACGCCAGATCTCCATGCGTTCGTGGCGAGGCGTCCGCTCCACCACCCCACGGCCCCCACCACCGCCGCCACGACCAAACCAGCTCCTGCAGGTTCGGCGAAGATGGCCAGGACGCGTGCGGACGCCGCATCAGCCTGCAAGACGTTCCGCGCGACAAACGCCACCTGGTGGTCGGCGAGTGCCAGCGCGCGCAAGAGGAACCCGGCAGCGAGGGCCGCGAAGGCCACGCTCATCGCGAGGGACCGTCGGGCGACTTCCGCGGCGCCGCGCAACGAGACGTACGCCGACCCCACGGCAAACACCGCCGCGATCCAGGTCGCGAGCGTCCCGGCACTCATGACGCGCCCTCGATCAACGACTCAGGGTCCGCCGCGCCGCACTGCCTCGGATCGCACCTGCATCATCACGCGCTCGAGGGTCGCCTCGGCGCGCTCCCGCTCGGCGGGGTCCCACGGACCCGACGCGTGTCGCTGCAGCTCGCGCACCTGGTCCAGCATCTCATTGATGAGCATGCGGAGCAGGACGTTCTTGCGCTCGGGTCGGGACGGGTCGTCGGACATGGGAAGGGCGAGAGCGCCAATGATGCACCCCGCGGGCGATTCCCGCTACTGTCCGCCGCGGTCTCGCGCCCAACCTAACGCGGCCCGGACCGCCCGCTGCCAGCCCCCGCGATCCATATCGGCGCGACGGCGCGGCTCGAACCGCGTGAACGTCCCGGCCGCCCGGAAGGCGTCGGGCGAGGTCCACACGCCCGCAGCAACGCCGGCGAGCCCGGCCGCACCTAACGCGGTGGTCTCCAGCATCGCCGGCCGCTCCACGGGGACGCCAAGGGCGTCGGCCTGGAACTGCATCAGCCAGTTGTTGGCGCACGCCCCGCCGTCCACGCGCAGCCGGTCGACGCGCACCCCCGCGTTGTCCCGCACGGCGTCGATCACGTCGGCCGTCGACCAGGCCATGGCCTCCAGCGCGGCGCGCGCCAGGTGGGCTCGCGTGGTGCCGCGGGTGATGCCCACGATGGTCCCCCGGGCCTCCGGTTCCCAGTGCGGGGCACCAAGCCCCACGAGGGCTGGCACGAAGTACACGCCATCCGTCGACGCGACCGAGGCAGCCAACGCCTCCGTTTCGTCCGCCGATTTGATGATTCCAAGCCCATCGCGAAGCCATTGAATCGCGGCGCCGGCAATGAAGATCGACGCCTCGACCGCGTAGGCCTGTCGACCGTAGGCATCACAGGCAATCGTGGTGAGCAACCCGCCGCCGGACGCGGGACGCGTCGGTCCCGCGTTGAAGAGCAGGAAGGCGCCCGTTCCATATGTGTTCTTCCCCTCGCCCGCCGCCCAGCAGCCCTGCCCGTACAACGCCGACTGCTGGTCACCCACGGCGCTGCAGATCGGGATCGACATGCCGAAGTGATCGCCATGCGCGACGCCGAAGTCGCCGGACGACGGGCGTACCTCGGGCAGGAGTTGGCGCGGCACGCCAAACATCGCGCACAGCGCATCACTCCAGACGTGCGTGTTGATGTCGTACAACATCGTCCGCGACGCATTGGTGGGGTCGGTCGCGTGCACGGCGCCGTTCGTCAACTTCCAGATGAGCCAGGTGTCGATGGTGCCTGCGGCCAGCGTCCCGCCGGCAGCCGCGGCCTGGCGCACGGGGTCGGCGCGGAGGAGCCATTCCACCTTCGTCGCCGAGAAGTAGGCGTCGAGCACGAGGCCCGTGGCGTCCATGATCTCGCCCTTCCGGTCACCTAACTCTACGCAGCGCTGCGCGGTGCGCCGGTCCTGCCACACGATGGCGCGCGCCACGGGACGGCCGGTCGTGCGATCCCACACCACCACCGTCTCGCGCTGGTTCGTGATCCCGATGGCGTCGGGCACCACCCCCGCCGCGGCAATCGCCTCGCGCGCGGCGTCCCGGGTGCGCTCGAAGATCTCCTCGGCGTCGTGCTCCACCCACCCGGGCTGCGGATAGTGCTGCGTGATCTCGCGATAGGCGCGCCCGACAACCGTGCCGTCGTCGCGCACGACGAGGCAGGTGCTACCCGTGGTTCCCTGGTCGATCGCGAGGACGTGGCGCATGCAAAGGCTCGGCAAGTGTCGCCGCGTAATCGGCGGGCCCCGCACGCGAACCGCAAGCCGCGCGTGTCACCACGCGCGAACGACTCAGGTAAAGCGGTACGGCCCGCGGAAGATCCCCGTGTCGGTGACGATCGCTGTCACCAGTTCGGCCGGGGTGACGTCGAAGGCGGGATTGTGGATGGAGGCATCCACCGGGGCAATGCGCACGCCGAACGGCACGGCGACTTCCTCGGCGGCGCGCTGCTCGATCACGATGTCGGCCCCCGTCGCCGTGGCCGGGTCGATCGTCGAGGTGGGCGCGGCCACGTAGAACGGGATGCCGTGGTGGCGGGCGAGCACCGCCACGCCGTAGGTCCCGATCTTGTTGGCCACGTCGCCATTCGCGGCGATGCGATCGGCGCCCACGATGCACAGGTCGACGTGTCCGCTGCGCATCACGCTCGCCGCCATGTTGTCGGAGATCACGGTGACCGGCACTCCGGCCCGCGCGAGTTCCCATGCGGTCAGTCGGCTTCCCTGGAGGAGGGGCCGCGTCTCGTCGGCAAAGACGGCGACGCGGAGCCCGCGCCCGTGGGCGACGTAGACCGGCGCCAGGGCGGTCCCCATGCCTCCGGTCGCGAGCGCACCGGCATTGCAGTGGGTAAGCACCCGCGCCCCATCGGCGATGAGCGCGCTCCCGTGTTCCCCGATGGCGCGGCACATGGCGCGATCTTCGTCGAGGATGCGGGTGGCCTCGCGCCGCAGCACGGCGAGGACCGTGTCGCGGTCGGCGGCGGCATCCACCAGCGCCATGACGCGATCGACGGCCCACGCAAGGTTCACGGCGGTTGGGCGCGCTTCGCGAATGGCCAGCGCGATCCGTCGCAGGTCAGCATGAAATGAAGGGGACGCGGACGTTCCGGCCTCCGCGGCGACCGCGAGCCCCATCGCGCCGCAGACCCCGATCGCCGGCGCCCCCCGCACGCTCAGGGTCTGGATGGCCTCCACGACCTCGTCCAGGGTGCGCAGGTCGCGCTCCACGTAGTGCTCCGGCAGGCGCCGCTGGTCGATGATCCGGACGGCGCTGGCATCGGGGCTCCAGCGGACGGCTTCAATGGGAGAGGTCACGGTCGTGGTCGAGTGATTCGGGACGCGGGTCGCACGGTCCGGCAGCGTTCCGTCCGCCTAGATTATCGGACTCCACACCAGCCCGCGCCGCCGCATGTACACCAACTGCACCTTCGCCGTCAACGATCGCGTTGCCACACTCACGGTCAACCGCCCCGACAAGCTGAATGCCCTGAACGCGGCCACCATCGGCGAGCTGGAGCAGGCCATCGTCGAGGTTACCTCACGGGACGACATCGGCGGACTGATCGTCACCGGCGCCGGGAAGGCCTTCATCGCCGGGGCAGACATCTCGGAACTGGCGAAACAGACGCCGGTCGATGCCAAGAACCGCGCCCTTCGCGGGCAGCGGATCTTCGCGATGTTCGAGCGGTCGCGAAAGCCGGTGATCGCGGCCGTGAACGGGTTTGCCCTGGGTGGCGGGTGCGAGCTGGCCATGTCGTGCCATTTCCGCATCGCGTCGGAGTTTGCGAAGTTCGGGCAGCCGGAGGTCAAGCTGGGCATCTGCCCGGGCTACGGTGGCACGCAGCGCCTCCCCCGCCTCATCGGCAAGGGTCGCGCGCTGCAGCTGCTGCTGACCGGGGAGATGATCGACGCCGCCGAAGCGCTGCGCATCGGCCTCGTCAACCAGGTGCTGCCGGCTGCCGACCTGTTGCCTCGGGCCGATGCGCTGCTGCGGCAGATCATGGCCAACGGCCCCCTCGCGGTGGGGATGTGCATCGAGGCCGTGCAATACGGCTACGACGCCCCGCTCGACGAGGGGCTGAACCTCGAGGCGAACCACTTCGCCATCCTGGCGGGGACGCAGGACATGCGCGAGGGCACCGCGGCGTTCCTCGACAAGCGCGCCCCCGCCTTCACCGGTCGTTAGGCAGGGATGACCGACGGTCCGCCGCCACCCGGCGTCACGGTCCGGCTGGGCACCCTCGCGTTGCGCGACTTCCGGAACATCGCCGGGGCCGACCTCACCTGGCCCGCAGCCGGAGCCGTGATCGTGGGGGCCAACGGTCACGGCAAGACCAACCTCCTGGAAGCGATCCACTACGCGCACGCGCTGCGCCCGCTGCGCGGTGGCCCGGATCGCGAGGCCGTGCGGTTCGACCAGGAGGTCTTCCACCTGGCCTTCACGGCCGAGGGAGCCCGTTGTCACACGCTGCGGATCGGCGCGGAACGCGGCTCCCGGGTGAAACGGGTGGTGATGGACGGCACGCCGGTGACGCGGCTCGCGGACGCACTCGCCGCGATTCCCTCGGTGGTGCTCTCCCCGCGGGACACGGAGCTGGTCCAGGGCGCCCCGCGCGAGCGGCGGCACTTCGTGGACGCGCTCCTGGCCGCCACCTCACCACGGTACCTCGAGGCGTTGCAGCGCTATCGCACCGCCCTCGCCCAGCGCAGCGTCGTGCTGCGGGGCGCGTCCGGCGGGGACGTGTTGGCGCAAGCCGCCGTTTGGGAAGGCACGTTGGCCACGACTGGCGCCGCGTTGTGGGCCCAGCGCCGCGACTGGACGCGCGCCTGGGGGCCGACCTTCGCCACGTACTGCGCGGAGATGGGTGAAACGGCCCCCGCGGCCATGCGCCATCACACGGGCCAGGGCGACGCCCTCGATGCGCCGGAGGAGGCCATCGCCGAACACCTGCGCGACGCCCTCGCGCGCGGTCGCGAGGATGACGTGCGGCGCGGGATGACGCAGGTGGGGCCGCATCGGGATGACCTGCGGCTGCTCCACGGCGGGCGCTCGGTCCGCGCGTTCGCGAGCGCGGGCCAGCAGCGCACCATGGCGCTCGCGCTGCGGTTGATCGCGTGGGAGACGTTGTGCCAGGCACTCCAGCGCCGCCCGCTGCTCCTCCTGGACGATCCGTTCGCCGAGCTGGATCGCTCGCGCGTGGAGCGCATCCTGGCGATGTTGCGCCGCATGGATGACGTGCAGCGCGTGCTGGTGGTGCCCCGGGCCGACGAAGTCCCGGCCGAGTTCACGGCCCTGGAACGGTGGACCATCCGGAGCGGGGTGATCGATGTCGGCCGATGAGAAGCGAGGAGGCGACGCCCAGCGCCTCGGGGATGCGCTCGCGAGCTTCCTGCAGCGCAGCGGGCTGCGCGAGCGGGTGCAGCAGGCCGACGTGATCACGCGTTGGGCCGAGCTGGTCGGCCCGGAGTTGGCGGCGGTCACGCGCGCGATTTCGATCTCCGAGGACGGGACATTGTTCGCCGTGGCCAAGACCGCCGGGTGGCTCAACGAACTGAGCTTCATGGAGCGCGAGCTGCTGGACAGCGTGAACCGCGTGAGTGGGAGCAAACCTTTGCGCCGAATCCGCTGGGCGCTCATGCGCTAAAGCGTTATCAGCAAGACATTTAGCCTGCATTGCGCGCGGTTGCTTGACGGCGAGTTTTCCACTAGCTTTCGGCCGTCAGTCCGTCCTTCGTTTCGGCGGATATTCGGGGCGATATCGTTCGCCCCATTTCCTTGTCCGGGCACACATGTCGAAGAACTACGACGCGCAGAACATCCAGGTCCTGAAGGGGCTCGAGGCGGTGCGGAAGCGGCCCGGGATGTACATCGGATCCACCTCGTCGCGCGGGCTGCACCACCTGGTCTACGAAGTCGTCGACAACTCGATTGACGAAGCACTCGCGGGGCACTGCGACACGGTCGCGGTGACGATCCACGCGGACAACTCGATCACGGTGGCAGACAACGGGCGCGGGATCCCGGTGGACATCCACCCCACCGAGAAAATGCCGGGCGTCGAGGTCGCGATGACCGTGCTGCACGCCGGCGGCAAGTTCGACAAGGACAGCTACAAGGTCTCCGGTGGCTTGCACGGCGTGGGTGTGTCGGTGGTGAACGCCCTGTCCGAGCAGCTCAAGGTCTGGGTCAAGCGGGACGGCAAGGAGCACTACATGGACTTCGAGCGTGGCCAGACCACGACGAAGCTCAAGGTGACGGGCAAGGTCGGGGCGAAGGAGCGCGGCACCCGCGTGTATTTCAAGCCGGATGCCCAGATCTTCACGGAACTCCATTACGACTACTCGACCCTCGCCAGCCGCCTGCGCGAGTTGTCGTTCCTCAACAAGGGCGTCACGATCACGCTGCGCGATGAGCGCGAGGATCCGGCCAAGGTCGAGACCTTCCACGCGAAGGGCGGCCTGAAGGAGATGGTGCAGCACCTCAACAGCAACAAGAAGCCGCTGCACACCGAGGTCCTGCACATCGACTCGGAGCGCGACGACATCGGGATCGAGATCGCGATCCAGTACAACGACGGCTACAACGAGAACGTCTTCACCTTCGTCAACAACATCAACACGCACGAAGGGGGCACGCACCTCACGGGGTTCAAGGCGGCCCTCACGCGGCGCATCAACGACTACGCGGCGAAGGGCGGCTTCCTCAAGAAGGCAGACTTCACGCTGAGCGGCGAGGACGTGCGTGAAGGCCTCACCGCGGTCCTCTCGGTGAAGGTGCGCGAGCCGCAGTTCGAGGGGCAGACCAAGACCAAGCTCGGGAACTCCGAGGCGGAGAGCGCGGTCAAGACGCTGGTGAACGACTGGCTCGGCACCTACCTCGACGAACACCCGCGCGTGGCGAACATCATCGTCGAGAAGGCGGTGTCGGCGGCGCGGGCCCGCGAAGCGGCGCGCAAGGCGCGTGACCTCACGCGCAAGAAGTCGGCGCTCGACATCGGCACGCTGCCCGGCAAGCTCGCCGATTGCTCGCTCAGCGACCCGGCGATGTGCGAGGTCTTCCTGGTCGAGGGTGACTCCGCCGGCGGCAGCGCCAAGCAGGGGCGCAATCGCGAGTTCCAGGCGATCCTCCCGCTCCGCGGCAAGATCATCAACGTGGAGAAGGCGCGCATCGACAAGGTCCTCTCCAACGAGGAAATCCGCACGATCATCACCGCGATCGGGAGCGGCATCAAGGACGAGTTCGAACTCGAGAAGGCGCGGTACCACAAGATCATCATCATGACGGACGCCGACGTCGACGGGGCGCACATCCGCACCCTCCTGCTGACGTTCTTCTTCCGCCAGATGCCGCAGCTCATCGACGCCGGCTACATCTACATCGCGCAGCCGCCCCTCTATCGCGTGGCCAAGGGCAAGCAGGAGTTCTACGCCTACGACGAGAAGGAACGCGACGCGTACATCGAGCGCCTGGGTGGCAGCGACTCATCCAAGGCGAACGTGCAGCGCTACAAGGGCCTCGGTGAGATGAACAAGGACCAGCTCTGGGACACGACGATGGACCCCGAGCGCCGCACCCTCTATCGCGTCAACCTCGATGACGCCGTGCAGGCCGACCTCATCTTCCAGACCCTGATGGGCGACGAAGTCGAGCCGCGGAAGCAGTTCATCGAGGCCAACGCACGGTTCGTCAGCAACCTCGATATCTGATCGCGGTCATCAGCACCTGACCGTGAACGACGCGGGGCCCCGGACGACGTCCGGGGCCCCGATGTCTTTCCGACCGTGTGCGCCGATCAGCCCTGGTCCTTCAGGTACCCCATGATCTGCCGGGCCATCGCCACGTGGGCGCCGATCAGCGCCGCACAGATGACGGCCACCGACGTCATGGTGATCATCGAATGCTCGAAGTCGATCCCCGTTCCGGGGGCGGGCATGGCAACCCACACGAAGAGGGCGTACAGGGCGACGACACCGGCGCATACACCGTAGGCGCCCATCGCCGCGAGGCGACCGTGGGTCTTCATGGTTGGCATCATGGGACAGCGTGGCTCGGGTGAAGGCGGAACCGCGTGACGCGCTGAACGCTAGCCGCTCATCGCCGGTAATGCCACGCGGAACTCGGTGTGGCCGGGCGCACTCGTGACGTCGACCTCGCCGTTGTGGCGTCGTACCACACGCTGGACCAACTCGAGGCCAAGCCCGGTCCCCTGCCCCACCGGCTTCGTGGTGAAGAACGGGTCGAAGATGCGTGGACGAATGGCGGGCGGAATCCCAGGGCCGTGGTCGACCACACGCACCACCACCCAGTTCGCCTCCACGCGCGCCGACACCTCGATGGGGCTCATCAGGCCGGAGAGGGTCGTGGTGCGTCCCTCGGTGGGGGCCGCTGGCGCGACGGCATCGAGCGCGTTGTCGAGCAGGTTCATCCACACCTGGTTCAGCTCACTCCCGTGGCCGAGGACGCGCGGCAGGTCGTCGGGCACGTTGAGCGTGAAGCGGGCCTGGCTCTGCCGGGCCTTGGCTCCGAGGATGGTGGCGGTGTCCATGAGGCTGCGCTTGATGTCGATCGGCTCGGCATCCTTCGCCTTGTCCATGTAGGAGAAGCGCTTCATGGCACCCACCAGCTCATGGATACGTCCCGCGGCCGCCTGCACGTCCATCGCGAGGCGACGCGTGTTGCACCCATCGGCGATCCAGGTCACCGCGGGTCCGAGGGCATTCTCCGGAAGCGTCGCCCCGAGGCGCTCGAGTTGATCGGCCGTGATCGGGGTCTGTGCGAGTGCGTACCCGACGTCGCGATCGATGCCGCGCTCCTCGGCCCAATCAGCGAACTGGTCCTCGCGGTCTGCCATCTTGCGCGGCGAGAGGCTGACGGTCGAGGTGCCGGAGATGAGGTCCTGGCGCAGGGTGTCGAGGTGCGTGAGCTGCTCGGCGGTGAGGGCCACGCCACCGAGCGTGCGTGAGGCGGCCTCGAACCGCGGGATGCTGTCGAGCAGGTGCGCGGCACTGCGCACCGTCGCGGACGACGGGTTGTTCAGCTCATGGGCCAGTCCCGCACACAGGCGGCCTAACGACATGAGCTTCTCGCTCTGCATGTCCGACGAGACAAACAACCGGGCCCGGTCGAGCATGACGTGCACGCACGCACCCACCAGGTTGGGGCACTCCCGCACCATCTCCGGAAAGTGCTGCCGATGGATGAAGTAGAGGTCGGTCGGCACCTCGACGACGAGGTCGCCCGGCATCTTCTGCAGGCGGGAGAACGGTGCGGTGCCACCCATGTCACCGGTGGCGAGTGTCATCACCTTGCGGGGCCCGAGCCCCTGGTCCACGTGCACCGAGATGCGACCCTCGAGCACGAGCCACATGTACTCGACGCCATCGCCCTTGCGAAAGTGCGGGCCGACCGGGAGGTGGCGGACCTCGCCGTGCGCGACGATCCAATCCAGCTCGGCCGCGCCGACGTCCTGGACGACCCGTACGCGAGACAGTCGTTCCTTCACGTTCTCGATGGTCATGGATCCCGCCTCGCCGGGGGGCACGTCAGACCGTGCCCAGGTATTGGTGGATCATCCCCACGGTGGCCGATCCCTCGCCGACCGCTGCCGCGACGCGCTTGCCTGAGCCGCGACGTGCATCACCGGCGGCGAAGATCCCGGGCACACTGGTCTCGAGCAACATCGGGTCACGCGTGAGGGGCCACGCACGCGGACGACCGTCGACGCGTGGGATGTCGGGACCCGTCACGATGAACCCCTGCTTGTCGCGCTCCACGAAGCCCTCCACCATCGCCGTGTGCGGCATCTGCCCGATGAAGATGAAGAGCCCGTCCGCGGCCAGCGTGCGTTCGGCACCCGTCTCGGTGTTGCGCACCACGACCTGTTCGAGCCGATGGTCGCCGTCCGCCCGCACCACTTCCGTGTGGGCGCACACCTCGATGTTCGCCGTCGCCTCGATGCGCTTCACGAGGTAATCGGACATGGTGCTGGCCAGGCCACTCCCGCGGACGAGGATCGAGACCTTGGCCGCATGTCGGGCAAAGAAGGTGGCGCCCTGCCCCGCCGAGTTGGCGCCCCCCACGATGACCACATGCCGGTTGCGGTACAGCGCCCCCTCGGTGAGGGCCGCGCCGTAGTACACCCCAACTCCCGACAGCCGGTCGATCCCCTCGGCCTCGAGGCGCCGCACCGACATGCCGGGAGCGAGCAGCACCGCATAACTCACGAGTTCCGTCCCGTCGGCGAGGTGCACGACGCGATAGGTGTCCCGCACGCTCACCGACGTGACCTGCTGCGGCGCGATCACCTCGGCGCCAAATCGCCGCGCCTGGGCCGTGGCGCGCTGCGCGAGGTC
>JAEUJK010000605.1 GCA_016794735.1 Gemmatimonadota bacterium
GACCTTGGGTCGGAGGTACTCCGCCAACCTGGTCGGCAACGTCTCCGGCAGGACGCCGAGGAGTTGGAGCAGCCGCAGGACCCCCGCGTGCTGGGCGCGGCTCGCACCGTCTTCAACCTTCACCGCCATGCCAAGGCCGCGATCGAGGATCGCCACCGAGTGGACCCCTTCGGCGCCGATCTTCGGGATGACGTTGCCGCCGGTTTCCTCGACGACCATCGAGTCGAAGCGGTCGGTGCCGGCGAACAGGTGAGGGCGTGTGCGAATGGCGCGTGCGATGCGCGCCGGGATCTCGTCACCACGTCTCGCGGCCGCCGCGAGCATCGCCCAGGCCCGCGCCATGTGCGCGAGCGGGAGGCCGAAGACCACCACGCCACAGCCGTCCACTCCGCGCGTGATCTTGTCCGCGGGCACACCGCTCCACGTCGACACGGCGTCGAGCACCGCTGCCTGCACCGGATGCCCTTCCCGCTCGTAGGCGTGCGTGGGCCATCCCGACAGGTGTGCACGCGCAAGCATGGCGGCGTGCTTGCCGGAGCAGTTGTTGTGCAGGCGGGTCGGTGGAAGCCCTGACTCGCGCACGATGCGCGCGCCACGACGCGAGAGGGGTTCGTGCGGGCCGCAGGCGAGGTCCCCTTCCTCGAGGCCAATCGACTGCAACATCCGCGACGCGACCTCGATGTGTTCAGGCTCGCCGCCATGTGACGCGCAGGCGAGCGCGAGTTCCTCGTCGCCCCAGACCAGTTCGTCGAACCCGCCGGTCTCGAGGAACGGCATCACCTGGAACGGCTTTGCGCACGAGCGCCACGGACACTGGAGGAACGGGTCCCGCGCCGAACCGACGAGTCCCGTGTTGGCTTCCCAGACGGCGGCGTGCACCCGGTGCCGCGACTCGAGGATCGGGCCGCGTGTCACCACCACATCGAGCTGGTACGTGTCCATGGGCTGCGGAAGATAACCGCCCCCGGCGCGAATCCGGTCACAGGCACGCGTTGACCCTTTCAGTCCCGCGGCCCTAGCTTCCCCCGCCATGTCCACCGCCCCGCTTCCCACCGCACGCCTGCGTGCGCTCCTGGACGGCATGCGCGGCCGCCGCATCGTGGTCATCGGCGACGCCATGCTGGACGTGTACCTGCGGGGTGATGTCGACCGCATCTCGCCCGAGGCGCCCGTGCCGGTCGTGCGGGTGCGCGACCGCAAGTACGCGCTGGGCGGCGCGGCCAATGTGGGGCAGAACGTGGTCGCCTCCGGCGCCCATGGTGCGCTGGTCGCGGTCGTCGGCGACGACGCCTCCGGCGCGCGACTCTCGACGATGTGGGCCGAGCAGGGTGGCGATGGGCGCGGCATGCTGCGCGTCACTCGACCCACCACAACCAAGACACGACTGGTCGCGCGGTCGCAGCAGGTAGTGCGGTTCGACGAGGAGGACGATGCCGACCTCGACGAGGCCGACCGTGCGCGGCTGTGCGACGCCATCGACGCTGCGATCGCCGATTGCGACGCGATGGTCCTCGAGGACTACAACAAGGGTGTGTTGACCGCGGGCGTCATCGCCCACGCGATGTCGCGGGCCGCGGCCCGCGGGGTGCCGGTGGTGGTCGACCCCAAGTTCCGCAACTTCTTCGCGTACCGCGGGGCGACGATCTTCAAGCCGAACCGCCGGGAGCTGGAGTCCGCGTTAGGCGCCGCCGTGCACCTGGAAGACGCGGGCGCGTTGCCGGCCACCCTCCAGCGACTTGGCGCCGGGCACCTGCTGCTCACGCTCGGCGAACGTGGCATGGCGCTGGTGGGTGCGGATGGCGAGGTGCACCAGATCCAGTCGGCAGCGCGTGAGGTGTACGATGTGGTTGGCGCCGGCGACACGGTGACGGCGTACCTCGCCACCTCGCTGGCCGCGGGCGCCACCGCCCTCGAGGCCGCGATTGTCGCGAACCTCGCGGCGGGTGTCGAAGTGGGCAAGCTCGGCGCCGCCACGGTGTCGCCGGACGAAATCCTGGCCGCGGCGGCCCAGGCACGCGTCGACCGCGACGCCCCGTGATGATACCTTGTGGACAGCGGGCCCTTAGCTCAGCCGGTTAGAGCAGCGGACTCATAATCCGACGGTCGCAGGTTCGATCCCTGCAGGGCCCATCGTAGCAGCGCGCGCCGCCCCCGTGAGGGCGACGCTCAGGGCACGGGCGGACGCGGGACCCCGGCGCCGGTCGCGAGCGCCTCGGCGAGCGAGCCCACCCAGCGCGTGGTCTGCGGATAGTTTGGTCGCTGGGCCCCGACCAGCACGTTGCGGCCGAACGTCCAGGTGCCCTGCACGGCGGCGCGCAGCGCACGTTCCCCCTCCCCCGCGGCGGTGGCACCAATCCCGTAGGTCCCGATCGGGAGGATGTTGTCATCGAAGCGGAACCCGGTCACCGCCGGCCAGTTGCCGCCGTCCAGTCCCATGATGATGGCCTCGCGGGAGTAGTTCCCGTGCGCCCAGGTGTTCCGCACGAACTGGATGTCACGCGCCTTCGCGAGGAGGAGGATCGCCCGCGCATCCCCGTTGTAGGGGGCCATGTTCAGGCTGTCGATCCAGTTCCCCGTCACGAGGACGCGGGAGAGCGGGGTATCCACCGGAAAACGCTCCGGCGCCCCGGCGAGCCCGAACCCCGCCCCAACGTTCACGATGGTGTTGCCGCGGATGGTCACGTCGGTGACGCGACACCACGAACAGCGGCCGTCCTGGTTCACTGACTTGAGGCCAATCGCGTAGCCGGTCTGCCCATCGAGCCAAGAGCCATCGAGCCGGTTGCCCTCGATGAGCATGCGACACGCGTTCTTGCTCTCGAACAGCAGCTTGATCAGGTAGCTCCCGCTTTGCGTGGGGGTCCCGATCGCCCGCCAGCGCGTGGGCTTGCGAATGAGGTTGCCGCGCACGGTGATGTCGCACGGCACGAGCCCCGTGATCCCGGGGTCGCCCCCGCCGAACATG
>JAEUJK010000027.1 GCA_016794735.1 Gemmatimonadota bacterium
TGCGCCTTGTACGACGGGTCGGCAAAGGCGGACCAGAGCGAGGAGCCGCACACCTGCGCCTCGGCGACCAGTTCGGGCGCGCCGTTGTCGGCGGCGAACTGGGACCAACTCCGGTTGGCGCTGGTGATTCGCCCTTCGAGATCGGTCGTGTAGACCGTGAGCGGGAGGGCGTCGAGTACCTGTCGCGAGAAGTCGGTCATGGCACTCAGTTGAACGGCGACGGGTGACCAGCGGTTCGCCGGTCACCCGTGGAAGTTGCCTGCGATCGGGACAAGATCCCTACTTCTTGCCCTTGGCCGCCTTCTTCCTTGCTGGCGCCGACTTGGCCGCCTTCTTGGGCGCGGCCTTCTTCGCAGCCGCCTTCTTTGGTGCGGCCTTCTTTGGCGCCGCCTTCTTTGCCTTGGCCGGCTTGCTCGCCTTTGCCTTGGTGGGCTTGGCGGCAGCCTTCT
This sequence comes from Gemmatimonadota bacterium, assembly GCA_016794735.1. Lineage (GTDB taxonomy): Bacteria > Gemmatimonadota > Gemmatimonadetes > Gemmatimonadales > Gemmatimonadaceae > RBC101. The sequence goes on from JAEUJK010000027.1 coordinate 450, forward strand.
TGGCTGCCTTCGCGGGCGCGGCCTTCTTTGCGGCCGGTGCCGGCTTGGCGGCCTTCGCTGGTGCGGCCTTGGCCGGTGCAGCCTTGGCAGGGGCCGGCGTCGCCGCGGCCTTCGCCGGGGCCGCCTTTGCTGCCTTGGGTGCGGCCGCCTCGGTGGTCGCCGCCGGAGCTGCCGGGGTTACCGCAGCTGCGGGAGCGGCCGCCGGCTTGGAAGGCGGACGACCGGGACGCCGACGCGCGGGGGCGGCGCCGAACTCCATGTCTTCCTCCTCGCCGGGCTCCTCTTCTGGTGCTCCGCCGTCGTCCACGACGAGTTCGGTCTCCTCTTCCTCCTCGAGGGCGGCCTCATCGGGATCTTCCCAGAGCGAGTCGTCCCGCTTGGTTGAGCCCCACCCATCGTCCTCTTCCTCGTCCTCGTCGTAGGAGCTGCCGCCGCCTCCGTACCCGATGTCCTCCATCTCGTCTTCATCGGACAGGCGCCAGGGGCGCTCACTCTCACCGCGGGACATGTATTCCTCCGTCGAATTGGTGTCGGCTCAGCAATTGATTCGCGCATCGCACACGCGGTCTCACCTTGTACAATTGCGTACGAATTCCGTCAAGGCGGGGGGTGCGGTCGATGATGCAATGGCGACGCACTCGGACCCCAGGTCCGCGGCCCGGCAGGTGACCTACGCGGCGCTCGTGGCGGAAACGGCGCCGATGGGGAGCGTCACACGAAAGCTCGACCCGATGCCCAGGTCGGACTCCACGGTGATGTCGCCACCGTGGGCCCTAACAATCCCGTAACTCACACTGAGGCCGAGGCCGGTGCCTTCGCCCTCGGCCTTGGTCGTGAAGAACGGCTCGAAGATGCGTGGGCGCACATCCTCGGGAATGCCCATCCCCGTGTCGCTCACCACCACGCTCACGCCGTCGGCCGTGCGTGACGTGCGGACCACCAGACGACGGGTGTCGGCGCCCTGCATGGCGTGCTCGGCGTTCACGACCAGGTTGAGGACCACCTGGTGCAAGCGCTGTCCGTCGCCCGGGATCGTCGGCAGGCTGGGGTCCAGCTCGACGCGCACGTCGATCCCGTTCGAGCGCAGGCTGTAGCTCCGCAGGCGCAGGGTGTGTTCCACCAGCTCGTTGAGGTTCACCGACCCCGGGGACGGCCCGCCCTTGCGCGCGAAGTAGAGCAGGTCGCGGATCACGGCCACGGCGCGATCGGCCTCGCGCTTGATGAGCCGCACCGATTCCGCCTGCTCCTGGTCCAGCGGATCCTCGAGCAGCAGCTGGGCAAACGCCGAAATGCCGGCCAGCGGGTTGTTCAGCTCGTGGGCCACGCCGGCCACGAGTTCGCCGAGCGCGGCGAGTTTCTCGCTCTGGCGCAGCTGGTCGGCGATGCGGCGTTCGTCGGTGAGGTCCCGGAGCACCACCACGATCCCCACCGGCTGGTCGTCGGCATTGCGGATGTAGTCCAGGTGCACCGACGCCGGGAAGGTGCGCCCGTCCTTGCGGCGATGCAGTTGTTCCGCGAGCCACAGCCCCCCGGTGTGGGTGAGGCCGGGCAGCGTGAACCGCCGGTCGGCGGTGGTCGCGACGGCCAGCAGGTCCTCCAGCGGGCGCCCGGTGAACTCGGCGTCGGCGTAGCCGAACAAACGAGACGCTGCAGGATTGGCGTACCGCACCTCGCGCTCGATCGACACCAGCAGCACGGCCTGGTCCATCGTGTTGAGGGCCGCGGCCAGCAGTTGCTCGCGCGCGCGCCGCGCCGCCTCCAGCTCGCGCGAGCGCACCACGTCGGCCGCGAGGGCCAGCGTGGGCACTACCTGCTCCAGCGCCGACAGGTCCACCGTCGTCCCACGCGAGGTGGAGGCGGCCCACAACACCCCGACCTCGCGATCGTGCACGCGGAGCGGGAAGGTGACGACGGTCTCGCTGAAGATCGCCTCGCCCGGTGGCGGGGTCATCGCCTGTCCGTCGAGCATCGACATGGCACCGGTGGCGGCTACGCACCGCATGCCACCGGTCGCGGCGTCGACGAGTCCCAGCGCGTACCCGTCCGACGGGACCACGGCCGCGATCACCGTCAGCACACCGCGCAACGCACGCACGTCGACCCCCGCGCTGAACACGTTGCGGGCCACGTCCGCGGTGGTCAGCGCCAGTTGTCGCTGGCGTCGCTCCTCGTCGAGGCGCAGCGCGGTCGAGGCATGCGCCGCGATCCCCTGGAGGAACACACGCTCCCACCCCGCGAGGTGGCGCGCGGTGTCCCACACGATGCAGAGCACCCCCGTACACATGCCACCGACCGAGAGCGCGAGTCGCGCGACCGCGACCGCATCGTCCGGTGGCTCGCATCCGAACTCGCGGCGGAACGCCTCGCGTTCCCCGGGCGCGCGCACGTCCACGCTGAAGAAATCGTCCGGTGCACTCATGGCGCGACGAAGGCCGAGCCCTCCGGGCCCGGCCTTCGTGGAATGGTGCTGGTCGCGCGTGTAGACGAGGGTCAGCGCTCGCGTCACGTCGTCGATGCGATACACATCGACCAGCGCTGCGCCCGCGATCTCCGAGAGTTCCGCGTCGATCGCCGCGAAGGCGGCGGCGACGTTCGGTGCGTCGGCGACCGCGCGCGCGACGCGCTGCAGGGCCGCCAGCTGTCGCGTCACGTCATCCAGGGTCGGCGCCGTTGGGCGGGACGACAATGGTGGCTCGGTCACACGCGTTGAGAGGCCCGCGGAGCGGCAAGGCGCATGTTCACAGGATGGCGCCGAGCCCGGTAAAACTCAATGTGCCACGCGGGAAATTTCGTGTGTGAACTTCCTCAGTGTTGAGAAACGCCGGTGCAAAGACCGAGGTCGTGTGGCTACCGACGCACAAGCGCGAGCGCGGCGTCGATGTCTCCGCGATGACGCTCGTACTCCTCGAGTGACTTGGCCCGCTCCGTCGCTTCCACCTTCACCAGTTGCTGCAGTCGCTGGCGCCCCATGGCGGAGTCGCCGCGCGCCATCACGAC